>NZ_JBXUOY010000006.1:0-54367 GCF_057196705.1 Streptomyces sp. ATLC9
GGCGCGGGTGGCGGTCCGCGCCCCCGCACGGACCGCTGCCGTCAGGGGCGCGGCCGACGGCGTCAGTCGTCCTTGCGGCGGCGGCGCCACCGGCGCCCCTTGCGGCGGCCCCTGCTCCAGAACCACCCCGCCGGGGGCTCGTCCGCCCGCCACGGCTGCGGCTCGGGCGGATTGTCCCGCCAGCGGGCCCGCAGCATGCGTGTACGCGCGGCCGGCTCGCTCACCTCGGCACCGCGTATGAAGTCCTCGTCGAGCACGACGTCGTCCCAGACGCCTCTTCCGGCGTCCTCGCCGTCGCCCTCTCCCCGTCGTGCGTGTCCAGTGCCCACAGCGCACCTCCTGGTCACGGAGAACGAACGGCGGCCCCCGTCGAGTTCCCGCCGCACGGGCGCTTCTCAGACCGGGGAGAGCCGGTGGACGTGCCCGGGCGCCGTCTCGAACTCCACGACTCCGGCCTCCGGCCGTACGGTCTCCGCCGGCCGCCCCTCGCAGGACACCGCGACCTCACCGGCCGTGCGCACCCGCGCCCGGCGCCCGGCGCGGGAGAGCAGCTCGGGGGTGCCGCGCCGGGTGATCCGGCCGCCCGGGTGCGACGCGTACAGATGCGAGACGTGCCGGTGGCCGCGCCCGGGCGCGATCGCGTCCCAGCCCTCGCGCCACTCCTGGAGCTGCCCCGGCTCCCCGATCCGCGGCACCTCCAGCCGTACGCGGTCGAACAGCGCGGCATGGTCGCGAACATGACGGGCCCGCACGGTGGCACCGTGTTCGAGACGGGACCGCCCGGCCTCCCCCGCCGGGGCCGGGCGGTCCCGCGTCACGGGGCGGAGGGGCCGAAGCCCAGTTCCGCCCAGACCGTGTGGCCCCCGCCGCCGTCGGCGCACGGCCGTACCCCCCAGGCCTCGGCCAGAGCGCTGACCAGCAGCAGTCCGCGCCCGTTCTCCCCCTCCGCGCCACCGGTCTCCGGGCAGACCCCCGCCGCGCGCCCGGCGGGGCCGCACCCCTGGTCGGTGACCGCCAGCCGGAGCCGTGCGCCCGTGACGCGCAGTTCGCAGTCGACCCTCTCGCTGTCGGTGTGACGCACGGCGTTGGTGAAGAGCTCGGAGACGACCAGTTGCGCGTCGTCACGGATCACCGTCCCGATGCCCCAGCCCGTCAGCCGGGCGAGGACCCGCCTGCGGGCCTCGGCCACGGAGGCGCCGATGGCCGGGAGGTGGAACGCGTCGCACAGGGCCCGCTCCACGGACCCTCCGGTGCGCTCCAACGGGCGAACATCGGAAAAGTAAGCCACGCCCTCAGTGTGGCGGGTGTGGACAACATCTGGCAAGGATCAATCTGTTGTTTGCAGAAGCGTGCATGCCACCCTGTCGGGAGGATCCGGCGGCATGACAAACTGCCGCTACTGACAAGAGAGTTGGAGTGCGGGAGGGGTGCGGTGGCTGACACCAGGGCGGGCGGCGCCCCCACGGTTCTGCGGGTGGTGCTCGGCAGACGGCTGGGTGACCTGCGCAGGCGGGCGGGGCTGACCTACGAGCGGGCCGCCGAAGCGCTCGACGTCACACACGCCACGATCCGCCGGATGGAACGGGCCGAGGTCGGCCTGAAGATCCCCTACGTCGAGAAGCTGCTGCGCACCTACGGCGTCACCGAGCAGTCGGAGATCGACAGCTTCCTGTCCCTCGCCCGTGAGGCCAACCGGCCCGGCTGGTGGCACCGCTACCGCGACGTACTGCCCGACTGGTTCAGTGCCTTCGTCAGCCTGGAGAGCGAGTCCCACGTCATCCGCGCCTACGAGCCGCACTACGTGCCCGGGCTCCTCCAGACCGAGGAGTACGCCCGCGCCGTGCTGCGCGCGGGGATGCCGCACGCCGCCGAGGAGGAGATCGAGCGCGGCACCGCACTGCGACTGGAACGCCAGCGGCTGCTCACTCGCGACGAACCGCCACTGCTGTGGGTGGTGATGGACGAGACCGTGCTGCGCAGGCCCATCGGCGGGACCGAGGTCATGCGCGGGCAGATCTCCTGTCTGATCGAGGCGTGTTCGATGCCGACGGTGCGCCTGCAGGTCATGCCCTTCTCCGCAGGGCCGCATCCGGCCATGTACGGTCCCTTCCACATCTTCCGGTTCCCCATCCCGGAACTGCCCGACGTCGCCTACAGCGAGAGCCTGGTGGGCGCCGTCTACTTCGACCAGCGCGACGACGTCTCGGCGTTCCAGGAGGCGCTGGACCGGATGTGCGCACAGGCGGTGCCGGTACGACGGACCGAGGCCGTCCTGGACGGCCTGCGCAAGGAGCTGTGAGCCACCCCATGAGCGAACGCGTCTACAACGGCATGCCCTCCCGGCAGCTGGGGAGCGAGGGCTGGCACAAGCCGTGGAGCGGCGGCAACGGGGGGAGTTGTGTGGAGGCCATGCGGCTCGCGGACGGAAGGGTGGCGCTGCGCCAGTCCACCGATCCCGACGGGCCCGCTCTGATATACGCCCACCACGAGATGGCGCGGTTCATCCAGGGCGTCAAGGCGGGGGAGGCCGACTTCCTGCTCGCCCCGGAGTCGCCGCGTCCCGCACATCTCGCACACCCGGCACCGAAACCCGCGCATACCGCGCAGAGCACGTGTTGAGGATCGACGAAACCATGACGAGGACGGCGACGGCATGACCGACCAGACCCACCTGATCCACCGGGCGGACGAGGGCTTCACGCCCGAACAGATCGACACCAGCAGGCCGCACCCGGCTCGTATGTACGACTACTACCTGGGCGGAAGCGACAACTACGAGGTGGACCGCGAGGCCGCCGAACGTCTGATGAACATGGCCCCGGACGTACGGGTGAGCGCCCGCGCCAACCGGGACTTCCTCGGCCGCGCGGTGCGGACGGCGGTGGGAGAACTGGGCATCCGCCAGATCATCGACATCGGCACCGGCATCCCCACCTCGCCCAACACCCACGAGCTCGCCCGGGCCGAGGCCCCTGACACCCGCGTGGTGTACGTCGACAACGACCCCATCGTCTCCGTCCACGCCGGCGCCAAGCTCACCGGCGCGGGCAACGCGGAGTTCGTCCTGGCCGACGCCCGCAGGCCCGAGGCCGTCATCGAGCACCCGGCCGTCCGGGAACTGATCGACTTCGACCGGCCGGTGGCCCTGCTCCTCGTCGCCGTCCTGCACTTCGTCGGTGACGGGGAGGACCCCGCCGCGCTGGTGGCCGCGCTCGGCGAGGCGCTGCCGTCCGGGAGCTGCCTCGTCCTCACCCACGGCACCTCCGATTTCCACGAGAGGAAGCGCGTGGAGGAGGGCACCGATGTCTACCGGAACGCCACGGCCCAGGTCAGCCTGCGCGGCCACGCCGAGATCCTGTCGTTCTTCGACGGCTGGGACCTCATCGACCCCGGGCTGGTGCAGCTCCCGCTGTGGCGGCCGGACGGGCCGGTGCCCGAGTCCGGCGAGCTGCGCCGCGTCGCGCTCTACGGCGGGGTCGGCGTCAAGCGCTGAACCGGCCGGCCGGCGCCCGGCCGGTCCACCGGGACTCCACCGGCGTGCTGTGGCGGATCGACCTCGAGGGCGGCGAGCCCGTGCTGACGGTCGAGGTCGTCAACTCCACTCCCGGGCCGGACGGTACGTACCGCACGTACTGGCTGAGGGTGCCGCCGTTCACACGGACCGCCCGCGAGGGCGTCACCTGGACGTTCGGCCCGCGCCCCGACGTGTACGAGCCGGAGGTGCGGACCTGACGGCCCGCACCCGGCGAGGGGCGGGAGCCGGCCGGCGCCCGGTTGGGCCGGGGCGGGAGGGGCGAAGGAGCCGGCGGGCCGGGATCCTGAGGGCCCTGGGGAGCGCACCTGATCGTTTGTCAGGAAAAGGACTGTTACCTGCGGCGGCGCGGGACGGTTGTTCAACCGGGCGCAGGAACAGTTTTGGCATGAGCACTTCCTGAAAACGCTCTGCGCTGCTACCACGTAGTAGGCGCACCTCACCCCTCCCTCCACACCCAGGAGACTCCATGAAGTTGTCCCGTCTCGTGTCCGCGGCGGCCACCCTCGCCGCCCTCGTCGGACTCGGACTCGGCGGCGCGGGCGTGGCCTCCGCCCAGGAAGCCGCGGCCACCTCCTACGTCGCGCTCGGCGACTCCTACTCCTCCGGAGTCGGCGCCGGCAGCTACGACAGTTCCAGCGGCTCCTGCAAGCGCAGCACCAAGGCGTACCCGGTGCTGTGGAAGAACGCGAACGCACCCGCCTCCTTCCACTTCACCGCCTGCTCCGGCGCCAAGACCACCGACGTCATCAACAACCAGCTCGGCCCCCTGACGTCGGGCACGACCCTGGTGAGCATCTCCATCGGCGGCAACGACGCGGGCTTCGCCGCCGCCATGACCACCTGCGTGCTGCAGGGCACCAACGCGTGCGTGGCGCGGGTCAACGAGGCGCGCAACTACATCTCCGGCACACTCCCCGGGAAGCTCGACGCGGTCTACGGCGCCATCCGCGGCAAGGCGCCCAACGCCCGGGTCGTCGTCCTCAACTATCCCCGCTTCTACAAGCTCAACGGCAGCTGCTGGGTGGGACTCAGCGAGACCTCGCGCGCGGCCATCAACGACGCGGCCGACCACCTGAGCGACACCATCGCCAAGCGCGTCGCCGACCACGGTTTCACCTTCGGCGACGTCCGCGGCAGGTTCACCGGCCATGAGATCTGCTCCGGCGACCCGTGGCTGCACAGCGTCGACTGGTTCAACATCACCAACTCGTACCACCCCACGGCCGCCGGCCAGTCCGGGGGCTACTACCCCGTGATGGAGAGCCTGGCCTGACGCGGCCGGCCGAGGCCCGGCCGGAGCGATGGCCGGTGGGGGCCCACCGTATCCGGGGGGCCCCACCCGGCCCCTCCCCTTATCCGGCCCGGCACGGGGCGGGGCGGGGCGGAACCAGGCTGCCCGTACGTACGTTCTCCGAAGTGAGCGGCGATCGCACCGCCGCCCGAGGAGGCGTGGAAGATGACCAACCGTGGGAAGATCGCAGTCGGCGGCGTGGCGGTGGGGTTGCTGCTGTGGGCGGTGACCGGCAGCTTCCTGCTGGCGCTGGCGGTCGTGGTCGGCGTGCCGGCGATCGCCTACCTGGCGCTCGACCCCTCGCAGCGGCGCAGGGTGCGGCGGGCGGGCCGCAAGGAGCTCGGACGCTGACCCCGCGCATGCCGGGCGGGACGGCCCGGATTCAGGCCGTCGCGTCCGGTCGTACCGCCAGTTCGTCCAGAGCCCCGAGCAGCCCCGGCAGCTCCGGACCGCGGCCCACCGGAAGCACCTCGCCGGGCTCGTCGTCCAGCAGGACGAACGCGATGTCGTCGGTCCGCGCCACCAGGCTCCAGCCGGGCCCGTCCGCCCGCAGGGTCCGGGCCTCCTCGGTGGCGAAGGCGGAACGGATCCGGCCGGGCGGCGGCGGGGAGTGCACGTAGCCGCGGGCCTCTTCCAGAACGCGGCGGACCCTGCCGTCTGGGTTCTCGCCCGGCGGGACGAACGTCACGTCCGCATCGACCCGGGCGCGCCAGTCCGCCCACCGCAGCGCGATCTCGTCCGCGCCCAGCCGCCGCTGCGCCGGGCCCCAGCGCGAGGTGTCCGGCGGGGACAGCGGTGCCGGCCCGCCGTCCGGTTCCGGACCGGGCTCCGGGTCGTGGGGGGCGGGGACGCCGGGCGCGGCCACCGCCAGTGCCAGCGGCCAGCCCGGCAGTACGGCGGCGATCGTCCGCTCGTCCGGGGACAGGTCGTACTCCATGCCGCAGTCCCAGGCGGCGATCGCGCACGCCACCAGGGACACGTCCTCCGTGACGACGGTCCAGCGCGCGCCCTGCCCGTCCTGACCGAGGACGAGGCCATGGCCCTCCGCGTACGGCTCCAGCCCCAGGGCGGCGCACGCCTCGGGGTAGTCGTCGCCGAGGACACTCGGGAACTGCGCGGGGGTGAGCAGCGCCGCGGTCAGCACGTACAGCGCGTCGTCGCTCCCGCCGTGCGCCTCCTGTGCCTCTGCCACGCCGGCCTCCTCTCCGGAACCTCCGGACATCGTCCGCGCACCCTAGCCACGGGAGGGCGCGGCGTCGAGAGACGGAGGACACACCGGGGGCTCTCGACGCGGCCCGTGTCGCCGGGGAGCGGTGCGGCGCTCAGGTGCGCACGGGGCGCTCAGGCGCGTACGGCCAGCGCGAGGTAGCGGTGGTCCTCGTCGGCGCAGGAGGCCAGGCGCCAGCCCGCGGCCGCCAGCAGGGGGCGGAGGTTCGGCTCGGCCCGCGGGTCGTCGGGTCTGAGCGGGCGCCCGTGGCGGGCCGCGAGAGCGGCGCGTCCGACCGGGTGGAACAGCGCGAGACGGCCGCCGGGCCGGACCACCCGGGCCAGCTCCCGCAGGCCGTCGGCCGGGTCGGGCAGATGGGACACCAGGCCGGCCGCGAACACCGCGTCCAGCACTCCCTCGCGCAGTGGCAGCCGGGCGGCGTCGGCGACGGTCAGCAGTGCGCCGCGGTGCCGCCCGGCCAGGACGGCGACCTCCAGCATCGCCGGGGTGAGATCGGCGCCCAGCACCGTGCCCTGTCTGCCGACCGCCGCGCGCAGCGCGGGCAGCGCACGGCCGGTGCCGCAGCCGGCGTCCAGCACCGTGTCACCGAGGAAGAGACCCAGCTCCGCCACGGCGGCGTCATAGGCGGGGCCGTCGTCGGGGAAGCGGGCGTCCCAGCCGGCGGCCCGCCCGGTGAAGAATTCCAGCACACGCGTCCTGTCGTACTCCGTCATACGGTCTTCGTCGTCCACTGTCGATGCCTTTCCCGGTGACTGATCGCGGTACCCCTGCTTCCGGTTTCCTTCCGGTTCCGGCCGGGCGGCCGGCGGCCGAGATCGGTGGTTGCCCCGGGGCCCGTCGTGGGTAAGGCTGGCACCGCGTGACCATGAGAAGGGGGAACCGGTATGGCACTGAGCAGTGAGCTGGACTGGCTGCTGGACGACCTGACGCAGCGGATGCCTTCGGTGCGGCATGCGCTGGTGCTCTCGAACGACGGGCTGGTCACCGGAGCCGCCCAGAGCCTGGAGAGGAGCGAGGCGGAACACCTGGCCGCCGTCGCGTCCGGGCTGCACAGTCTGGCCAGGGGCACGGGAGAGCGCTTCCACGTGGGCCGGGCACGGCAGACGATGATCGAGTTCGACGAGGGGATGCTGTTCGTGACGGCCGCCGGGGACGGCAGCTGTCTGTGCGTGCTGGCCGAGGCGGATGCCGACATGGGGCAGATCGCCTACGAGACGACCCTGCTGGTGAACCGGGTCGGCGAGCATCTGGGCGTGGCCATGCGCAACGGACACTGATCGGCGGTGGGGGGGGGGCGGCGCGCGGGGGACCGGAGGCCGACCGCCCCGCGAGGTGGCGCCGACCGTCACCGGACATAGCCCCACCGGGGCTTTCTCCAGGTTTTCCACAGGCACCCCGGCGCGGCTCGACAACGGACTACCTTCATCGCACACGGTAGTCGTCGAGATGCGCAGGGGGATCATCATGCCGGTCGGGCCGGTACGGGCGGAGAAGATCGCGGAGAAGACCGGGGCACGGGAGGCGGGCGCGGCGGAGGCCGTGCCGATGGACGAGGCGCACCGGGCGCTGGGCATCAGGCCGAGGGAGCTGGAACTGGCTGTGGAACTGGGCGCGCTGGCCACGGTCGCGCCGAGGCGGGAGAGCCACCGCCGCCGGGTGCCGATGGCCGAGCTGGCCCGGGTGCGTGCGGAGGAGGGATTTCCGGCCACTCTGCGTGAGCGGTTGCGCCTGGTCGGCGCACGGGAGGGCGCCGGGCTGCTGGGCGTCACCCCGGTGCGCTTCGCACGGCTGGCCCGGGCCGGCTGCTTCGGCCCGGTGCGTTTCTCCCTCAACCGGTACCGGGCAGTGGTCTGGCTCTATCTCGCCGGTGAGCTGCGGGAGGTCGCCGAACACCAGTCGGCGCTGCTCCGCGGCGCACTGCCCGAGGGGCTGAGGCGCATCCTGGCCGAGGGTGAGGACTGGCGTCCGCGCCACTGGCGAAACCGGCGCATCGCCCAGGCGGCCGGACGGACGGACGATCCGTGGGGGGTCGCCGCCGCCCACGCCGCGGTACTGACCTCAGAGGTGCTGGAGGAGGCGGTACCGGATCCGGTCGAGCGGGCCCGGCTGGAGGAACTGCGGCCGGAGCTGACCACCGCCCGGCCGGAGTCCCTCGCTGCCAGGAGGGTCATGCGGGGACTGCTCACCGCCGACGGTGAGGAGGAGATCCTCTGGCACCGGCTGGGCCTGGCGTCGGCACTGAGCACGGCGCGGTCGGCCCGCCCTCCGAGCCGGCCCGAGGGGGAGCCCCGGCCGCCGCCCCCGCCGGCCGCGGGCCCGTCCTCACACGAGCCCGGGCCCGCGGCCGTCAGAGCTGCCCCACGTCGATGACCTTGATCACCGCGCGACCCTCCTCGTCGGATGCCGTGAGGTCGACCTCGGCGGTGATCCCCCAGTCGTGGTCGCCGCCGGGATCGGCGAACGTCTGCCGTACCCGCCACAGACCGTCCTCGGGACGCTCCTCGATCCGCAGCAGCTTCGGACCGCGGGCGTCCGGGCCGGTGCCCAGGTCGTCGTACTCCTCCCAGTACGCGTCCATGGCCTCGGCCCAGGCGTCGGCGTCCCAGCCGGCCTCGGCGTCCAGCTCGCCCAGCTCCTCGACCTTGTCCAGGGCCGCCAGCTCCACCCGCCGGAACATCGCGTTGCGCACCAGCACGCGGAAGGCGCGGGCGTTGGCGGTGACGGGCTTGACCTGGTCGGCGCGGTCCTGCGCCTCCTCGGCCGTCTCGTCCCCGGGATTGGCCAGCTGCTCCCACTCGTCCAGCAGGCTGGAGTCGACCTGGCGCACCATCTCGCCCAGCCACTCGACGATGTCCTGGAAGTCCTCGGACTTCCGGTCGTCCGGCACGGTGTGCTCCAGCGCCTTGTAGGCACTGGCCAGGTAGCGCAGCACGATGCCCTCGGTACGGGCCAGCTCGTAGTGGGAGACGAACTCCCCGAAGGTCATGGCCCGCTCGTACATGTCACGGATCACGGATTTGGGGGACAGAGGATGGTCGCCGACCCACGGGTGGCTCTTGCGGTAGACGCCGTAGGCGTGGAGGAGCAGCTCCTCCAGCGGCTTGGGATAGCCGATGTCCGCCAGCCGCTCCATCCGTTCCTCGTACTCGACGCCGTCCGCCTTCATCCGCGCGACGGCCTCGCCCCTGGCCTTGTTCTGCTGGGCGGCCAGGATCTGCCGAGGGTCGTCCAGCGTGGACTCCACCACGGAGACCATGTCCAGGGCGTACGAGGGGGACTCGGGGTCCAGCAGCTCGAACGCGGCGAGCGCGAAGGTGGACAGCGGCTGGTTGAGCGCGAAGTCCTGCTGGAGGTCCACGGTCAGCCGGATGCGGCGTCCCTCGGCGTCGGGTGCCTCCAGCCGCTCCACGACCCCGCCGTCCAGCAGGGAGCGGTAGATGGCGATCGCCCGCCGGATGTGGCGCAGCTGGCTGCGCCGGTCCTCGTGGTTGTCCTCCAGCAGCTTGCGCATCGCGGCGAAGGCGTCACCGGGCCGGGCGATGACGGACAGCAGCATCGCGTGGGTCACCCTGAAACGGGAGGTGAGCGGTTCCGGATCGGAGGCGATCAGCTTCTCGAAGGTCTGCTCGCTCCAGTTGACGAAGCCCTCCGGGGCCTTCTTCCGCACCACCTTGCGGCGCTTCTTCGGGTCGTCGCCCGCCTTGGCGAGGGCCTTCTCGTTCTCGATGACGTGCTCGGGGGCCTGCGCCACGACCAGACCCGCCGTGTCGAAGCCGGCCCGGCCTGCGCGCCCCGCGATCTGGTGGAACTCCCGTGCCCGCAGCACCCGCACCCGGTTGCCGTCGTACTTGGTCAGCGCGGTGAACAGCACCGTGCGGATGGGCACGTTGACACCCACCCCGAGGGTGTCGGTACCGCAGATCACCTTCAGCAGGCCCGCCTGGGCCAGCCGCTCCACCAGCCGTCGGTACTTCGGCAGCATCCCGGCGTGGTGCACCCCGATGCCGTGCCGGACATAGCGCGAGAGGTTCCGGCCGAACTTGGTGGTGAAACGGAAGTTGCCGATCAGCTTGGCGATCTCGTCCTTCTCGGCGCGCGAGCACATGTTGATACTCATCAGCGCCTGGGCGCGTTCCACCGCCTGGGCCTGGGTGAAGTGCACGATGTAGACCGGCGCCTGATGGGTCTCGAGCAGTTCGGTCAGCGTCTCGGTCAGACCGGTTGTGCGGTACTCGTAGCTCAGCGGCACCGGCCGGGTGGCGGAGCGCACCACCGCGGTCGGACGCCCGGTGCGCCGCGTCAGGTCCCCCTCGAACCTGCTCACGTCGCCGAGTGTCGCCGACATCAGGACGAACTGCGCCTGGGGCAGCTCCAGCAGCGGGATCTGCCAGGCCCAGCCGCGATCCGGCTCGGCGTAGAAGTGGAACTCGTCCATCACGACCTGGCCGATGTCGGCGTCCGCACCGTCGCGCAGTGCGATGGAGGCGAGGACCTCGGCGGTGCAGCAGATGACGGGCGCGTCGGCGTTGACCGAGGCGTCGCCGGTGAGCATGCCGACGTTCTCGGTGCCGAAGATCTTGCACAGGTCGAAGAACTTCTCCGACACCAGAGCCTTGATGGGGGCGGTGTAGAAGGTGACCTTGTCCTGGGCGAGCGCGGCGAAGTGCGCTCCGGCCGCGACCAGGCTCTTGCCGGACCCGGTCGGTGTGGAGAGGATGACGTTCGCCCCGGAGACCACTTCGATCAGCGCCTCCTCCTGGGCGGGATAGAGCGTGATGCCCCGTCCCTCGGCCCAGCCGGAGAAGGCTTCGTAGAGAGTGTCGGGATCTGCGGTGCTCGGCATCTGATCGATAAGGGTCACGCCCTCCATACTGCCTGCCGGGGCGCTTCCGGTGGGAACCGGCCGCCCGCACGAAGATCATCGGCACTACGCTGTGCCACCGGCGCAACGGCACGAGGGCACAGCGAGCGATGGGGTGGGGACGCACATGATGGGACCGGCGCATTCACTGTCGGGGGCGGCGGCGTGGCTGGGGGTGGGAGCGGTGGCGGACGCACTGGACCGGCCGATGCCGTGGCCGGTCCTGGTCGTCGGTGCCCTGATCTGCGCGGGCGCGGCCCTCGCGCCCGACCTGGACCACAAGTCGGCGACGATCTCCCGTGCCTTCGGCCCGTTCTCCAGATGGCTGTGCATGGTGATCGAGAAACTCTCGTGCGCGGTCTACAAGGCCACCCGCAAGTCCGGCGACCCACGCCGCGCGGGAGGCCACCGCACCCTCACCCACACCTGGCTGTGGGCGGTGGCGATGGGCGCGGGCTTCTCGGCCTTCGCGCTGTTCGGCGGGCGCTGGGCGGTGCTGGGCATCCTCTTCGTCCACATGGTGCTGGCCGTCGAGGGCCTGCTGTGGCGGGCGGCGCGGGTCTCCAGCGACGTCCTGGTGTGGCTGCTGGGGGCGACCAGCGCCTGGATCCTGGCGGACATCCTGAACAAGCCCGGAAACGGGGCGGACTGGCTGTTCACCGCACCCGGCCAGGAGTATCTGTGGCTGGGCCTGCCGATCGTACTGGGCGCCCTGGTCCACGACCTCGGCGACGCCATCACCGTCTCCGGCTGCCCGGTCCTGTGGCCGATACCCGTGGGGAGCAAGCGCTGGTACCCGCTGGGCACACCCAAGCCCATGCGGTTCAAGGCGGGCAGCTGGGTCGAGGTGCAGGTCCTGATGCCCGGTTTCATGCTGGCCGGCGGGCTGAGCGGGCTGTGGGCCGTGGGTTTCCTCGGCTGAGCCCTCCTCGGTCGGGCCGCACCCGTCAGCACGCCCCGCCCTGCTCCTCTCCGGCCGGAGAGGAGCAGGGACCGGATCAGCCGTGCCAGGACCGCCACAGCGCGGCGTAGGCGCCGCCGGCGGAGACCAGTTCGCCGTGGCTTCCCAGCTCGCTGATCCGGCCGTCCTCCACGACCACGATCACATCCGCGTCGTGCGCGGTGTGCAGCCGGTGCGCGATCGCCACCACGGTGCGCCCCCCGAGCACCCGTGCCAGGGAACGCTCCAGATGCCGGGCGGCACGCGGGTCCAGCAGGGACGTCGCCTCGTCCAGGACCAGGGTGTGCGGGTCGGCCAGCACCAGCCGGGCCAGTGCGATCTGCTGGGCCCGGGCCGGGGTGACCGCCGCCCCGCCCGAGCCGACCTCGCTGTCCAGGCCGTCGGCCAGTTCCCGGGCCCAGCCGTCGGCGTCCACCGCGGCGAGTGCGGCCCACAGCTCGGCGTCGCCGGCGTGCGCGTTCGCCAGCAGCAGGTTGTCGCGCAGCGAGCCGACGAAGACGTGGTGCTCCTGGTTGACCAGCGCCACGTGCTCGCGCACTCGTTCCGCGGGCATCCGGGCCAGCTCGGCACCGCCGAGCGTGACCTCGCCCGCCCGGGGCGCGTAGATCCCCGCCAGCAACCGGCCCAGCGTGGACTTGCCGGCACCCGAGGGACCCACCAGAGCGACCCGGGTGCCGGGCGTGATGTCCAGCGACACCCCGTGCAGTACGTCGCCGCCCGTGCCGTAGCCGAACCGCACCCGACCGGCCCGCACCGCGCGGCCGTGCGGGAGAAGAGTCCCGTCGCCGGACTCCGGCTCGATCTCCCGCACCCCGACCAGCCGGGCCAGGGACACCTGGGCGGTCTGGAGCTCGTCGTACCAGCGCAGGATCAGGCCGATCGGTTCGACCAGCATCTGCGCCAGCAGCGCGCCCGTGGTCAGCTCGCCGACCGAGATCCACCCCCGCAGCACGAAGAACCCGCCGAGCATCAGCACCGAACCCAGGACCAGCACATGGGTGCCGTTGACGACGGGGAAGAGGACGGTGCGCAACCACAGCGTGTACCTCTCCCAGGCCGTCCACTGGCCGATACGGTGCTCGGACAGGGCGATCCGGCGCGAGCCCAGCCGGTGGGCCTCCACCGTCCGCCCGGCGTCCACGGTCTCGGCCAGGGCGGCCGCGACGGCGGCGTAGCCCGCCGCCTCGGAACGGTAGGCGCCGGGCGCCCGCCGGTAGTACCAGCGGCAGCCCGCCAGCAGCACCGGCAGGGCGATCACGACGGACAGTGCCAGCGGCGGCGCGGTGGCCGTGAGCGCGCCCAGCAGCAGCGCGGCCCAGACGACGCCGATCGACAGCTGGGGCACCGCCTCGCGCATGGCGCCCGCCAGCCGGTCGATGTCGGTGGTGATCCTGGACAGCAGGTCGCCCGTACCGGCCCGCTCCAGCACACCCGGCGGCAGCCGGACCGAGCGGACCAGGAAGTCCTCGCGCAGATCCGCGAGCATCCGCTCGCCCAGCATCGCTCCGCGCAGCCGCACCTGCTGGACGAAGACCGTCTGGACGACCAGGGCGGCGGCGAACAGGACGACGGTGCGTTCCAGGCGCAGATCACGGGCCCCCGCCGCGAGATCCTCCACCACGCGCCCCAGCAGATAGGGGCCCGCCATGGAGGCGATCACCGCGACGGCGTTCACCGACACCAGTACGGCGAAGGCCCCGCGGTGGCGCCGGACCAGTTCGCCGGCGTAGGCGCGTACGGTCCCCGGCGCACCGACCGGCAGCGTCGCGGCCGACTCCGGCGCGGCGGGATCGTGGACGGGCGGTGCGACGCCGATCACGCGCTCTCCTCCATCTGCTCGTGCCGCCGCGGCATTCGGCCCCCGGCCGCGTCGGCCGCGGACCCGGCATCGCCGGCCGTGCCGGCACCGTCGTCATCGACGCCGTCCTCGCGGGCGACCACCGCGCGGTACCCCGGCTCGTCCGCCAGCAGCTCCCGGTGCGTGCCGACGGCGGCCACCTCGCGGCCGGGGACGAACACCACCCGGTCGGCCCGGTCCAGCAGCAGCGGGCTGGAGGAGAACACCACCGTGGTGCGGCCGGCGCGCAGCCGGCGCAGCGCGTCGGCGACACGCGCCTCGGTGTGCGAGTCGACGGCGCTGGTCGGCTCGTCCAGCACCAGCACCCGCGGGTCGGCGACCAGCGACCGGGCCAGTGCCAGCCGCTGGCGCTGGCCGCCCGACAGCGATCTGCCGCGCTCGGTGATCCGGGCCCGCATCGGATCGCCCTCCGGTGCGCCTCCGGCACGCACCAGTGCGGCGAGCACATCGCCGCACTGGGCCACCTCCAGCGCACGTCCGGGCGTGACCTCGCCGGACGACGGCACGTCGAGCAGTTCGCCCAGGGTGCCCGACAGCAGTACCGGGTCCTTGTCCTGGACCAGCACGGCGGCACGGGCAGTCTCCAGCGGCACCTCGTCCAGGGGGACCCCGCCCAGCAGCACCGGCGGGCCGTCCGCTTCGGACCCGGCGCCGTGCCCGCCCAGCCGCTCGGCGAGCCGCCCGGCCGCGTCGGGGTCGCCGCACACCACCGCCGTCAGGCTCCCGGCCGGGGCGAGCAGCCTGCTCACCGGGTCGTACAGGTCACCGTCCGGCATCTCCGCGCGGCCGCGCGCACCCGCGGCCTCCGTCCGCGTCCCGCGGCGCAGCGCCAGGACCCGGGCGGCCCGCTCGGCCGAAGGGCGGGAGAAGGAGTAGGCCATCGCGATCTCCTGGAAGAGCCGCAGGGGGAAGAACAGGAAGGTCACCGCGCCGTACACCGTCACCAGTTCCCCCACGGAGACCCTGCCGTCCAGCGCCAGCCGCGTGCCCAGCCAGACCACCGCGATCAGCAGCATCCCCGGCAGCACCACCTGCACGGCGTCGATCAGCGACCACATCCGCGCGGTCCGCACCGCCGCCCGCCGCACCTCCTGCGAGGCCCTGCGGTACCGGTCGAGGAACAGCTCCTCGCCCCCGATGCCGCGCAGCACCCGCAGTCCGGCCACGGTGTCGGCGGCCAGCTCGGTGGCCCGCCCCGCCTTCGCGCGCTGCGCGTCGGCCCGGCGGGTCGCCGGCGGCAGCAGCGGCAGTACGGCCGACACCAGCGCCAGCACGCCCAGTGTCACCACGACGCCCAGCAGCGGCTGGTACACCACCAGGGCCGCGCACACACCGGCCGTGGTCAGTGAAGCGGCGCCGAAGCGGGAGACCGCCTCGACGAACCAGCCGATCTTCTCGATGTCCCCGGTGGAGACCGCCACCACCTCGCCGGCCGCCACCCGCCGGGTCAGCGCGGCCCCCAGCCCGGCGGTCCGCCGGGCCAGCAGCTGCTGCACCCGGGCCGCGGCGGTGATCCAGTTGGTGACGGCGGCGCGGTGCAGCATGGTGTCGCCGACGGTGACCGCCAGACCCAGCGCCACCGTCAGGGCTCCCGCGAGGACCAGCCGGTCCCCGGAGCGCTCGGTGGCGGCCTGTACGGCCATGCCCACGGCCAGGGGGAAGGAGGCGATCGCCGCCATGTGGAGCGTCCCCCAGGCCAGCGCCTTCAGCTGGCCGCCCAGCTGCGAACGCCACAGCCAGAGCATCAGGCGGAACCCGGACCGTACGTCGGGGTCGCCGGGATCGGGATATGGAAGATCGCGAATGCGCATGGCGTCCCGGAAACGGTCTCGATGGCGGAAAAGCGGAACCGACCGTGCAAACCTTCCGTCATCCCCGGTGGAAGGGCAAAGGGTTTTTCCGTACGGAGGACGCGACGGTGCGCGGTCCGGCTCTGCGCCCGCCGGTACCCGGGCGGGTGGTGCGGAAGGGCGGCCGGAGGGAGGGCGACCGTAGGCTGGTGAACCCGGGCCGGCCCGACCGCGGGTGGGTCCGCAGGTCCCCGCCGTCTGCCGAGGGAGCGCATTGCACCGCGACGAACCCGACTGGGCCCCACCGCGCAGGAGGAAGGACGAGCCGCAGCCGCCCGCCCAGATCCGCCGTATCCTGCGTCTCTTCCGCCCCTACCGCGGGCGGCTGGCCGTGGTGGGGACGCTGGTGGGCGCCTCCTCGCTGGTGTCGGTCGCCTCACCGTTCCTGCTGCGTGAGATCCTCGACGTGGCCATCCCCGAGCAGCGCACCGGCCTGCTGTCCCTGCTCGCCCTGGGCATGATCGCCACAGCGGTGCTGACCAGTGCCTTCAACGTCCTCCAGACACTGATCAGCACCACCGTCGGCCAGCACGTCATGCACGACCTGCGCACCGGGGTCTATGCCAAGCTCCAGCGGATGCCCCTGGCGTTCTTCACCCGCACCCGCACCGGTGAGGTCCAGTCCCGCATCGCCAACGACATCGGCGGAATGCAGGCCACGGTCACCTCCACCGCGACCTCCCTGGTCTCCAACCTCACCAGCGTGGTGGCGACGATCGTGGCCATGCTGGTGCTGGACTGGCGGCTGACGCTGGTCTCCCTGCTGCTGATGCCGCTGTTCGTCTGGATAAGCCGCAGGGTGGGCCGGGAACGCAAGAAGATCGCCACCCGGCGGCAGAAGCAGATGGCGGCGATGTCGGCGATGGTGACCGAGTCGCTGTCGGTCAGCGGCATCCTGCTGGGCCGCACCATGGGCCGGGCCGACTCCCTGACCCGGTCCTTCTCCGAGGAGTCGGAGCGGCTGGCGGACCTGGAGATCCGCTCCAGCATGGCCGGACGCTGGCGGATGTCGGTCATCGGCATCATCATGGCGGCCATCCCGGCGCTGCTGTACTGGGCGGCCGGCCTGCTCCTCCACCTCGGCGGCCCGGCCTTCTCCATCGGCACCCTGGTCGCCTTCGTCACCCTCCAGCAGGGTCTGCTGCGCCCGACCGTCTCGCTGCTGAGCACCGGTGTGCAGGTGCAGACCTCGCTCGCCCTCTTCCAGCGCATCTTCGAGTACCTGGACCTGCCGGTGGACATCACCGAGCCCGCCCGGCCCGTGAGGCTGGAGCGGGCGCGCGGGGAGGTCCGCTTCGAGAACGTCGGCTTCTCCTACGACCCGGACTCGGCCACCCCCACGCTCAGCGGCATCGACCTGACCGTCCCGGCGGGCGGCAGCCTCGCCGTCGTCGGCGCCACCGGTTCCGGCAAGAGCACACTGAGCTATCTGGTGCCGAGGCTGTACGACGTGACCGGCGGCAGGGTCACCATCGACGGCGTCGACGTACGGGAGCTGGACTTCGACTCCCTGGCCCGGACCGTGGGCGTGGTGTCGCAGGAGACCTACCTCTTCCACGCCTCCGTCGCCGACAACCTCCGCTTCGCCCGCCCCGGCGCCACCGACGCCGAGATCGAGGCCGCGGCCCGCGCCGCCCAGATCCACGCCCACATCGTCTCGCTGCCCGAGGGCTACGACACTCTCGTCGGCGAGCGCGGATACCGCTTCTCCGGGGGCGAGAAGCAGCGCCTGGCCCTGGCCCGGACCATTCTGCGCGACCCGCCCGTCCTCATCCTCGACGAGGCCACCAGTGCCCTGGACACCCGAACCGAGCAGGCGGTCCAGCGGGCCGTCGACGCACTGGCCGCGGGCCGCACCACGCTGACGATCGCCCACCGCCTGTCGACCATCCGCGACGCCGACCAGATCGTCGTCCTCGACGGCGGCCGGATCTCCGAGCGCGGCACCCATGAGGAGCTCATCGCGCTCGACGGGCGTTACGCGGCCCTGCTGCGGCGCGACGCCGTCCTCCCCGAGGCGGCGGACCCCGAGTCCGCCGGGCCGGCCGGATCCGGTCCGGGAGCGGTCGAGACCGCCCCCGCCTGAACCACCGTCGGCGCGGCACCAGTACGTGCTCCCGCACCGTATCGAGCCGGAAACGGAGGAGGGACGGAGGGACACCGGGCACGGTCCGGCGCGGTTCGGCGGCGGGAGCGATCAGGACAGCCTCCCCGCGGCGCGCAGCTCGTCGAGGACCAGCTGGTCCACCGGCGGCACCAGGGCGCGGTCGGCGTACGCCAGCCAGCGGATCTCCTCGATCTCACCGGCGGCGGCGAGCGTGCCGCGGTGGTCGCCGGTGTAGCAGGCCATCCGCACCACCACCTGAGGAGTGCCGGGGTCCACCGGCGCCTCGTACGTGCCCACGTGGGCGACCGTGCCCGGCACGATCGCCACGGTCAGTTCCTCCTCGACCTCCCGCAGCAGGGTCTGCTCGTCGCTCTCCCCGGCGTGTCGTTTGCCGCCCGGAATGTAGAAGAGGTCCTTGCCGCGGGTGCGGGCGCCCAGGATCATGCCGTCGCGCAGATGTACCCACGCCACCGTGTCGATGAGTCCGTGCGCGGGGCCGGGCGCGCCAGGTATGGGATCGGCGGCGCCCGTCACAGGGTGGTCCTCCCGCCCGAGAGGTGGAGTCCCGAGGAGCGCGGGGCGAACACGCCGAACTCGTTGCCCTCCGGATCGGCCAGGACGTCCCACCCGGTCTCCTCGTCCTGCCGCCGCACCATGGTGGCGCCCAGCGCGAGGAACTCGCCGGTGTCGCCCCACACGTCGAAGCGCACCCGGTTCACCCCGGCTCCGGGGGCGGGCGCCGGGGTGAACCAGATCACCGGCCCGGCGTCCTGCGGATGGTGGATGGCCACCGCCCACTCCGGCGGCGGAGGAGGCTGGCCCATCGGCCCGCGGCGCTCGTACCCCAGCGCGGCGCACCACCAGTCGGCGAGCGCCTGGTGGTCGGCGGCGTCCACGACCAGGTCCTTGATACGTGCTGGCATGCCGACGAGCGTAGTCCGGCGCGGCGCCGGGCCGGGGGACCATGGAACCATGAGCGCTGAACGGATCCTCGTCTTCACCCGGACCACCGGCTACCGGCACGACTCCATCCCGCACGGGGTCGAGGCCTTCCGCGATCTCGGAGCCGGCCTGGGCCTCACCGTCGAGGCCACCGAGGACCCCGGAGTCCTCGCCGCCGCCCTGGACGGCTGCCGCGCGGTGGTCTTCCTCTCCACCAGTGGTGAGGCGCTGACCCCCGAAAGCCGCGAGGCGCTGCGGGAGTACGCCGCCGAGGGCGGCGCCTTCGTCGGTGTGCACGCCGCGGCCACCACCGAGTACGACTGGCCCTGGTACGGCGAACTGCTCGGCGCCCGCTTCGAGAGGCACCCCGAACTCCAGCCGGGGGTGGCGGTGGTGGAGGACCGGGACCACCCGGCCACCGCACACCTGGGCGCCGCCTGGCCGTTCACCGACGAGTGGTACGACTTCGGGGCCAGCCCGCGCGGCCGGGTGCGGGTGCTGGTCTCCGCCGACGAGTCCACCTACGAGGGCGGCGGGATGGGGAGGGACCACCCGCTGGCCTGGTGCCACGAGAACACCGGGGGCCGCTCCTTCTACACCGCCCTGGGACACGGCCCCGAGGCCTACGCCGACCCCGCCTTCCGGCGTCATCTGCTCGGCGGTCTGGCCTGGGCGGCCGGACTTCCCCTGCCCTGACGCCGCCCGGTACCGCCCTCGGACCGGGAAGGCACCGGGCAGGATGGGGTCATGGTCACGATCCGGCTGGTCCAGGGCGACATCACCGAGCAGTCCGTCGACGCGGTGGTCAACGCCGCCAACTCCTCCCTGCTGGGCGGCGGAGGCGTCGACGGGGCGATCCATCGCGGGGGAGGTCCGGAGGTCCTCGCGGAGTGCCGGGCCCTGCGCGCCTCCCGTTACGGCGGGGGTCTGCCCACCGGCCGGGCGGTCGCCACCACGGCCGGCCGGCTGCCCGCGCGCTGGGTGATCCACACGGTGGGGCCGGTCTGGTCCGCGGCCGAGGACCGCTCGGAGCTGCTGGCCTCCTGCTACCGGGAGTCGCTGCGCGTGGCGCGTGAGCTGGGCGCCCGCACCGTCGCCTTCCCCGCGGTCTCCACGGGCGTCTACGGCTGGCCGCTGGAGGACGGGGCACGCACCGCACTGCGCGCGGTGCGTGAGGAGACCGGGCGGGAGGAGGCGGCCGGGGCGTTCGAGGAGATCCGCTTCGTCCTGTTCGACCGGCGGGCCTACGACGCGTTCACCGAGGCCCTGTGACGGCAGTGCCCGGGGCGGCGCCCGGGATCGCGCCCGCCTCCGGTGCTCAAGGCTCGCACAGGTCGATCCGCACCGGGCGGCCGGCGTCCGGGCCGTAGCCCGCGAAGGCGGCGGTGGTCTTCGGCTCGACCGCCCGGCAGGGGCTGTGCGTGCCGTCGGTGTGGACCACCCGGACGGTGTGCGTCCCGGCGCAGCCGTTGGTGACGAGGATGTGGCCCCGGCCCGGGCGGGGGTGACGCACGCCGGCGCCTCGCCCGTTCCGGCCGCCGCTCGCTCCGCGAGAACCCTCAGCGGTAGAGCAGATACGCGCGCCGCGTCCGCTCGAAGGCGCGAACCTCCTCACGCCAGGCGGCCACGACCTCGTCCGCGTCCTTGCCCGCGTCGATCATCTCCCGCAGCCGCGGGGACCCGGAGAGCTTGTCGATCCAGAACGGGCGCCCGGTGTCCCAGGAGTCCTGGCGCCAGGCGAAACCGGGGTAGCGGCGCGCCTCCACCAGCATCGCCACCGCCGTGGGGATCGGCTCGTAGCGGCGCGGGTCGGTGAGGTGGATCTGGACGCCCGCGCAGGCGGTACCGGTGTGCTTGCCGAAGGTCGGTGCGAAGTACCCCTCGCGGAACCGCACGCCCGGCAGTTCCCGGGCGTTCAGCCGGTCGCTGTAGCGGTGGTCCAGGTACGGTGCTCCGACGAACTCGAACGGGCGGGTGGTGCCGCGCCCCTCCGAGAGGTTGGTCCCCTCGAAGTAGCCGGTCCCGGCGTAGACCACGGCGGTGTCCGCGGTCGGCATGTTCGGGGAGGGCGGCACCCAGGGCAGGCCGTTGCCGTGCGCGGTGGAGTACGGGTCCCAGCCGCGCACCGGCACGACCTCCAGCTCCGCCCGCTTCCCGCCACCGCCCTCCCCGGGCAGCAGCTCGCCGTTGAAGTAGCGGGCCAGCTCGCCCACCGTCATCCCGTGCTGCTGGATGATCACCTCGGCGCCGACGCCCGAGGTGAACTCCTCGGTCATCAGCGGGCCGTCGGCCCGCCGGCCGATCGGGTTGGGGCGGTCCAGCACCACGAAGCGGGCGCCGGTGGAGCGGGCGGCGACCATCGCGCTGTACATGGTCCAGATGTAGGTGTAGAAGCGGACGCCGACGTCCTGGATGTCGAAGACGATCGTGTCCGCCCCGGCCCTGGTGAACAGCTCGGCCAGCTTCGCCGCGCCCGCGCCGTACGCGTCGTACACCGTCAGACCGGTGCGCGGGTCGGTGAACTCCGGTTCGGACCCGCCCGCCTGGGCGCTGCCCCGGAAGCCGTGCTCGGGACCGAACACCCCGACGATCTCCAGCTCGCTGTGCGCGGCCATGGAGTCCACGATGTGCCCGGTGTCGCGCAGGACACCGGTGGGATTGCTGATGACGCCGACCTTGCGGCCGCGCAGCATGGACCAGCCGCGGGCGGCCGCGACATCGGCGCCGGGGACGACGTCCCGGCCGCCCGGCCGCCCCGGAGCGGCGGCGGTGGCGGAAGGGGCGGGCAGGAGCGGGGCGGCCAGCGCGGCGGCCGCGCCGCCGGCGAGGAGTGAACGGCGGGAGGGCATGCCGGGAAGCTAACCGTGCGTGCGGTGAGCGACAAGGGGCCACGCACGGTGACAGAGGTACAGAGCAATGGCGGCGTCCCGACGGAGCAGCCCCGGTTGCGCGCGCCCGGTGGTCCACGCCCCGGCTCACTCCTCGACGAGTACCACCTCCAGGGTGCGCGGCCCGTGGACGCCCTCCACCCGGTCCAGCTCGATGTCGCTGGTGGCCGACGGGCCGGAGATCCAGGTCAGCGGGCGGACCGGATCGAGCCTCTCCAACGCCTCGGGCACCGACGCCACCACCTGCCCGGGGACGCGTACCACGCAGATGTGGTGGTCGGGGATCAGGGTGATGCGGCGGCGCCCCTGCCCGGGGCCGCCGTCCAGCACGATCGTGCCGGTCTCCGCGACCGCCACCGCGCACCCGGTCACCACGCTGTCCACCGGGTCCAGTTCGC
This sequence comes from Streptomyces sp. ATLC9, assembly GCF_057196705.1. Taxonomy (NCBI): domain Bacteria; kingdom Bacillati; phylum Actinomycetota; class Actinomycetes; order Kitasatosporales; family Streptomycetaceae; genus Streptomyces; species Streptomyces sp. ATLC9. The sequence goes on from NZ_JBXUOY010000006.1 coordinate 21,920, forward strand.
GCGCGGTCGCGGCGGCGAGGTCGTGGACGCGGACGGGGCCGGCGGCCTCCAGCCAGTGGGGAGGCAGGCCGGGCGGCACCAGCACCGCGGCGCTGCCGCGTGCCGCCAGCAGACGGCACAGCAGCGGGGGCAGACCTCCGGCGCCGGTGCGGTGCACCACGGCGCGGTAGTCCGCCAGGTTCTCCGCCAGCAGTTCGGCGAGCGTCCCGGAAGCCCCGGCCGCTCCGGCGCCGGAGGGGAGGTGGGCCCGCGCGTACTCCCGGGGCACGGGGACGTCGTCCGGCGCCTCGGAGCGCGGTACGTCCCGCAGGGCGCGGCGGATCCGGCCCAGCACCACCTCGCGGCCGCTCATCGGTCGCCTCCCCGTCCTTCCCGGTCTCCCCGTCCCCCGCCGTCGTCCGCCCGTTCGCGCAGCCACCAGTCGCGGAAGGACTCGGCGGGCACCCGGGGCAGCTCGCGGCTCGCCGTCCAGGCCCGGCCCGGTCCCGGCAGGCGGCGCGGGTGCAGCCGCCTGGTGCGGGAGGCCAGCCGCTGGCCGGCCCGCAGCGCCGCCGGATGCTCGAAGACCCAGCGGGCCGCCCGCATCGCCGCCCGCTCGGCGGCGTGCCCGCGGGCGGGACGGATGGTGGTGCGCCGTCCGCGCACCGTCGCCTCGCCGCCCTCCACGACACGCTCGCGCAGGTGGACCAGGACCTGGGGGATGTCGATGGCCACCGGGCAGACCTCGTAGCAGGCCCCGCACAGCGAGGACGCGTACGGCAGCGAGGCGTCCAGCTCCGTCGCCGTGCCGCGCAGCTGGGGAGTGAGGATCGCGCCGATCGGGCCCGGATAGGCCGAGCCGTAGGCGTGCCCGCCCGCCCGCTCGTAGACCGGGCAGACGTTCAGGCAGGCCGAGCAGCGGATGCAGCGCAGCGCCTGGCGGCCCACGGTGTCGGCCAGCGCGTCGGTGCGGCCGTTGTCCAGCAGCACCAGATGGAAGTCGCGCGGGCCGTCGGCCCCTTCGGCATCCGCGGCGCCCGTCCACATCGAGGTGTAGGGGTTCATCCGCTCGGCGGTGGAGGAGCGGGGCAGAAGCTGGAGGAAGACCTCCAGATCGCGCCAGGTGGGCACCACCTTCTCGATGCCGACCACCGAGATCAGCGTCTCGGGCAGGGTCAGGCACATCCGCCCGTTGCCCTCGGACTCCACCACCACCAGCGTGCCGGTCTCGGCCACCATGAAGTTGGCGCCCGAGACCCCGACCTTCGCGCGCAGGAACTTCTCCCTCAGGTGCAGCCGGGCGGCCTCGGCCAGCTCGGCCGGGTCGTCGCTCAGGTCCTCGGGCGCGGGACGGCCCCAGTCCGCCATCTCGGAGCGGAAGATGTCGCGGATCTCGCCGCGGTCGCGGTGGATGGCGGGGACGAGGATGTGCGAGGGCAGGTCGTCGCCGAGCTGGACGATCAGCTCGGCCAGGTCGGTCTCGTAGGCGCGGATCCCGGCGGCCTCCAGGGCCCGGTTCAGGCCGATCTCCTGAGTGGCCATCGACTTGACCTTGACCACCTCGCTCTCACCGGTGGCGCGGACCAGGCCGGTGACGATCCGGTTGGCCTCGTCTGCGTCGGCCGCCCAGTGCACGGTGCCGCCCGCGGCGGTCACTGCCTCCTCCAGCCGCTCCAGGTAGTGGTCGAGGTGGCGCAGGGTGCGGTCCTTGATCGCCGCGCCGGCGGCCCGCAGCTCGGCCCAGTCCGGCAGTTCGGCGACGGCCCGCGCGCGTTTGGCGCGGATGGTGCCGGTGGCGTGGCCCAGATTGCGGCGCAGCCGCCTGTCACGGACGGCCGCGGCGGCGGCCTCGGGGAAGGCGGGCATGCCCAGGAACGTTCCACCACTCATCGTGCCGCCTCCTCGGGGCCGTCGGGCGCGGCGCCGACCACAGCCGTGCCGCCGTCCGTCGAGGCCAGGATCTCGGCGAGGTGGACGGGCCGGACGGCCGAGCCCCGCCGGGCCAGGGTGCCGCCGATGTGCATCAGACAGGAGTTGTCCACCGCGCACACCGCCTCCGCCCCCGTGCGCTCGATGCCGCGCGCCTTGTCCGCACCCATCGCCGCCGACACCGCCGCGTTCTTCACCGCGAACGTCCCGCCGAAACCGCAGCACTCCCGTGCGCCCGGCAGTTCCACCAGCTCCAGGCCGCGCACGTTCTCCAGCAGCCGCCGGGGCCGGTCGCCCAGTCCCAGCGTCCGCAGGCCGTGGCAGGTCGGGTGGTAGGTCACGGTGTGCGGGTAGTACGCGCCCACGTCCGTCACCCCCAGCACGTCCACCAGGAACTCGCTCAGCTCGTACGTCCTGGAAGCAACCTCCGCCACGGCCTGCGCGGTCCCGCCGCCGAAGGCCCGGGCGGCGATCCGCGGATGGTTCTCACGCACCATCGCCGCGCACGAACCGGACGGGGTGACGATGTGGTCGTAGCCGTGGAAGACCTCGGCGAAACGGCGCACCAGCGGCTCGGTCTCGCGCCGGTAGCCGGTGTTGAGCTGCGGCTGCCCGCAGCAGCTCTGGGCCAGGGGGAAGTCCACCTCCACCCCCAGCCGCTCCAGCACGGCGAGAGCGGCCCGGCCGGTGCCCGGGTAGAGGGTGTCGGTCACGCACGTCACGAACAGCGCTACCCGCATACCGCGGCCTCCGCCCGACGCCAGGCTGCCTGGTCACCCATGGGCTCATGGTGCCGCAGCGGCCGGGTGGCGCGCAGCAGGGAGCGCAGCGCCGCCAGGTCGCCGCGCACGGCGCCGGCCGCGCGCGCCTGGACCAGCACGTTGCCGAAGGCCGCCGCCTCGGCCGGGCCCGCCACCACCGGCAGCCCGCAGGCGTCGGCCGTCAGCCGGCACAGCAGTTCGTTGCGCGCCCCGCCGCCGACGATGTGCACCACCTCCACCTCCCGTCCCGACAGCCGCTGGGCGTCGGCGACCGCCCGGCGGTGGGCCAGTGCCAGGGAGTCCAGAACGCAGCGGACCGTCTCGGCCGGATCGCGGGGGGCCGGCTGACCGGTGCGGCGGCACGCCTCGGCGATCCGCGCCGGCATCCGCCCCGGTGCCAGGAAGGCCGGATCGCCGGCGTCCACCACCGACCGCAGCCCCGGCGCCTCCGCCGCCTCGCGCAGCAGCGTCCCCAGGTCCGGCGCGAGCCCCTCGGCCTCCCAGGAGCGCAGACACTCCTGGAGAAGCCACAGCCCCATGATGTTGCGCAGGTAGCGGACCGTGCCGTCCACACCCAGCTCGTTGGTGAAGTTCGCGGCGCGCGAGTCCTCGGTGAGCACCGGCGCCTCCAGCTCCACACCGGCCAGCGACCAGGTGCCCGTGGCGATGTACGCGAACGCCCGCCCGCTCTCCGCGGGCACCCCGGCCACCGCCGAGGCGGTGTCGTGCGAGCCGACGGCCGTCACCGGTACCGGCCCGGTCAGCCCGCACTCCTCCAGCACCTCGCCCAGCAGCTCGCCCGCCGGATCCCCCGGCCGCCGCAGCGGCGGGAACAGCGACAGATCGATGCCGAACGCCTCCGCCACCGGCCGCGCCCAGTCGCCGGTGCGCGGGTCGACCAGCTGGGTGGTGGAGGCGTTGGTCAGCTCGGTGCCCGCCTCGCCCGTCAGCCAGTACGCGATCAGGTCCGGGATCAGCAGCAGGCGCCGGGCGGCCTCCAGCGCGGGCGTACCGCGGGCCGCCACCAGCTGGTGGAGGGTGTTGAACGGCTGGTACTGCAGGCCCGTGGCGGTGTACAGCTCTTCGGGCGGCAGCACGTCCGCGGCCCGCTCGGCGGCCCCCGCCGTACGGCCGTCGCGGTAGTGCGCCGGATTGCCCAGCAGCACGCCCGAGGCGTCCAGCAGCCCGTAGTCCACCGCCCAGGAGTCGATGCCGACGGAGGCCAGGCGCCCTTGCGGCGCGGCGCGGCCCGCCTTCCGCAGTCCGTCCAGTACGCCCCGGTACAGGCCGAGGACGTCCCAGTACAGGGTGCCGCCGGCGCGGACGGGGCGGTTGGGGAAGCGGTGCGCCTCGCGCAGCTCCAGAACACCCGGTCCGGCCGTGCCCACCATGACGCGCCCGCTGGAGGCGCCCAGGTCGACGGCGGCGTAGGACAGGGGGGAGGGCGGTGGTGGGGCAGGGGACACGGCGGGACCTCACGGGAAGGGGAGTGGGGCCTGCCCGGCGGCCACGGTGGCACGACGGGGTTCACACGGCGGCCGGGCAGGGGTTGGGGGCGTCAGCGCAGGAAGGCCGCGGCGACTCCCGCGTCGACGGGCACGAGCAGCCCGGTGGTGTGGCTCAGCTCGCCGCCCGTCAGCGCGAACACCGCGTTCGCCACGTGCTCGGGCAGCACCTCGCGCTTGAGAAGGGTGCGCTGGGCGTAGAACTCGCCGAGCTTCTCCTCCGGCACCCCGTACACCGCCGCGCGCCGCGCGCCCCAGCCGCCCGCGAAGATACCGGAGCCGCGTACCACCCCGTCGGGGTTGACGCCGTTGACACGGATGCCGGCCTCGCCCAGCTCGGCCGCCAGCAGCCGCACCTGGTGCGCCTGGTCGGCCTTGGCCGCGCCGTAGGCGACGTTGTTGGGACCCGCGAACACGGCGTTCTTGGAGGCGATGTAGACGATGTCGCCGCCCAGACCTTGCGCGGTCATCACCCGGGCCGCCTCGCGTGAGACCAGGAAGGAGCCGCGGGCCATGATGGCGTGCTGGCGGTCCCAGTCCTCGGCGGTGGTCTCCAGCAGCGGCCTGGAGACGGAGATCCCGGCGTTGTTGACCACCAGGTCCACGCCGCCGAAGGCCAGGGCGGTCTCGGCCAGGGCCGCCCTGACCCCCGCCTCGTCGGTGACGTCGACGGTGACGGCCACGGCCCGGTCGGAGCCTCCCAGCTCCCCGGCGACGGCCTCGGCCGCGCGCCCGTCCACGTCCGCGACGGCCACGCACGCGCCCTCGGCGGCCAGCCGGCGCGCGATGGCCCGCCCGATGCCGGAGCCCGCACCGGTGACCAGCGCGATCCGGGTGGCCAGGGGCTTCGGCCTCGGCATCCGCCGCAGCTTGGCCTCCTCCAGTTCCCAGTACTCGATGCGGAACTTCTCCCTCTCCTCGATGGGGGAGTAGGAGGAGACGGCCTCGGCCCCGCGCATCACGTTGACCGCGTTGACGTAGAACTCGCCCGCCACCCGCGCGGTCTGCTTGTCCTTGCCGAAGGAGAACATCCCCACCCCCGGTACCAGGACGATCGCCGGGTCCGCCCCGCGCATCGCGGGGGAGCCGGGGACCGCGTGCCGCTCGTAGTACGCCCGGTACTCCGCGCGGTAGGCGGCGTGCAGCTCCTTCAGCCGGGCGACGGCCTCCTCCAGCGGTGCGGTCGCCGGCAGGTCCAGGACCAGGGGGCGGACCTTGGTGCGCAGGAAGTGGTCCGGGCAGGAGGTGCCCAGGGCGGCCAGGCGCGGGTGCTCGGCGCGGGAGAGGAAGTCCAGCACAACGCCGGTGTCGGTGAAGTGCCCGACCTGCGGCCGGTCGGCGGAGGCGACGGCGCGCACGTACGGCGCCAGCGCGGCGGCGCGCGCCCGGCGCTCGTCCTCCTCCAGCGGCTCGTAACCCTCCAGGACCGGGCCGAACGGCTCGGGCCGGCCGCGCTCGGCGAGGAACGCCTCGGCGGTGCGGATGATGTGCAGCGAGTTGGCCTCGCACTCCTCCGAGGTGTCGCCCCACGCGGTGACGCCGTGCCCGCCCAGGACGCAGCCGATCGCCTGCGGGCTGGCCTCCTTGACCGCGGCGATGTCCAGCCCGAGCTGGAAACCGGGGCGCCGCCACGGGATCCAGGCGACGGTGTCGCCGAAGCACTCGGCCGTCAGCTTCTCGCCGTCGGCGGCGCAGGCGAGCGCGATGCCGGAGTCGGGGTGGAGGTGGTCGACGTGGGCGGCGTCCACCAGGCCGTGCATCGCGGTGTCGATGGAGGGGGCCGCGCCGCCCCGGCCGTGCAGGCAGTGGTCGAACGCGGCGACCATCTCGTCCTCGCGCTCCACCCCCGGATACACGTCCCTCAGCGCGCGCAGCCGGTCCAGACGCAGGGCCGCCAGTCCGTCCGCGGTCAGCGTGCCTAGGTCCCCGCCGGAGCCCTTGACCCACAGCAGTTCGGTCCCGCCGCCGGTCACGGGGTCGGTGCCGGTGCCCTTGGCGGAGGTGTTGCCGCCCGCGTAGTTGGTGTTGCGCGGATCGGAGCCCAGCCGGTGCGAGCGCGCCAGCAGCGCCTCGACCGTCTCCCGCTCCGCCGTACGGTTGCCTTCCATGTCGCTCACGCTCCCCAGCCGGCCTGGCGGCCGCCCTTGCGGTCCTCGGCGATCCGCTCGGCCCATCCCGAGCGGTGGTAGGCCGCGACCGGGTCCGGGTCCAGGCCCGTCTCCTCGCGGACCTCGGCCAGCAGCGGCCGTACGTCGGTGGCGTAGGCGTCCATCAGCACGGCGTTGGCGGCCAGCACGTCGCCGGCCGCCTGGGCGGCCGACAGCGCCTCGCGGTCGACCAGCAGGGCCTTGGCGGTGGCCTCCTGGACGTTCATCACCGAGCGGATGATGGCGGGGATCTTCGCCTCGATGTTGTGGCACTGGTCGAGCATGAAGGCGGTCCGCGGCCCGTACCCGCCGCCGCGCACCACCTCGTACATGATCCGGAAGAGCTGGAAGGGATCGGCCGAACCGACCATCAGGTCGTCGTCGGCGTAGAAGCGGGAGTTGAAGTCGAAACCGCCCAGCTTCCCCTCGCGCAGCAGCACGGCCACGATGAACTCGATGTTGGTGCCCGGTGCGTGGTGGCCGGTGTCCACCACCACCTGCGCCTTCTCGCCCAGCCGCAGGCAGTGGGCGTAGGCGGTGCCCCAGTCGGGGACGTCGGTGGTGTAGAAGGCGGGCTCGAAGAACTTGTACTCCAGCAGCATCCGCTGCCCCGCGCCGAGGCGCTCGTACACCGCTGCGAGCGCCTCGGCCAGCCGGTCCTGACGGGCGCGGATGTCGTCCTGGCCCGGGTAGTTGGTGCCGTCGGCGAACCACAGCTTCAGATCGCGCGAGCCGGTGGCGTCCATGATGTCGACGCACTCCAGCAGGTGGTCCAGCGCCTTGCGCCGCACGGCCGCGTCGGGGTGGCAGACGCTGCCGAGCCGGTAGTCGTCGTCCTGGAAGACGTTGGAGTTGATCGTGCCGAGGGACAGGCCGCGCTCCTTCGCGTACCGGGCCAGCGCGGCGTAGTCGTCGACCCGGTCCCAGGGGATGTGCAGGGCCACGGTCGGAGCGACGCCGGTGTGCGCGTGCACCCGGGCCGCGTCGTCGAGCTTCTCCCGCGGGGTACGCGGGACGCCGGGCTGCGCGAAGACCTTGAAACGGGTTCCGGAGTTGCCGTAGGCCCACGAGGGAGTCTCGATGGCCTGTTTCCTGAGGGCCGCCTTCACGGCGGACACGGCGGTCATGCGTCAGAGCTCCCGAGGTCCGGACGGCTTCATGAATCGTTTCATCGCCCGGAAAACTATGGGGGGTCGACCAGGGTGTCAAGGGGTGGAGGGCGGGTGCGGGCCGAAGCTCCGGCACTTCACGGACATTAGGACTTTTCCGTCCGCGGCCCGTTGACGCGGAGCGGAGGATGCCCCTACCGTCCGTGCGACCTCCGTGAAACCTTTCATGACGGTGTTCACGGTCGCCCACGGTTTCCGACGAGGAGGAGTGCGTGCAGCGAGTCTGCTTTCTGCTGAAGGTCCGCGCCGACCGGCTGACGGAGTACCGCGAGCGGCACGCCGCCGTCTGGCCGGAGATGCTCCGCGCCCTGAGGGAGAGCGGCTGGCGCAACTACTCGCTCTTCCTTCGCGAGGACGGGCTCCTCGTCGGCTATCTGGAGACCGAGGACTTCGCCGCGGCCAGGGCCGCGATGGAGGCCGCGGACGCCAACGCCCGCTGGCAGGCGGAGATGTCCGGCTTCTTCGAGTCCCCGGACGGCGCGCGGCCGGACGAGGCCATGCGTCCTCTCACCGAGGTCTTCCACCTCGACTGACCCGCGGGCTCCGGTGTGTCCCGGGCCCCGGGGCGGGTGCGTAGCATGGGCGCGCGGTCCCGGGCCGGGCGCCGCGGACAGCAGGAAACGGGAGACGGTCGGGCTCGTGGCGCGCATGGTGGGCATCAAGGACGTGGCACGTCAGGCGGGGGTGTCGGTGGGCACCGTCTCCAACGTCATCAACCGGCCGGAGATGGTCGCCGAGGAGACCAGGAACCGGGTACAGACGGTGATAGCCCAACTCGGCTATGTGCGCAGCGAGTCCGCGCGGCATCTGCGCGCGGGCCGCAGCCGGATCATCGCCCTGCTCGTCCTGGACATGGCCAACCCCTTCTTCGCCGACGTCGCCTCCGGGGCCGAGCGGGCGGCACGGGAGGAGGGACTCGGCGTGATGCTGTGCAACAGCGCGCAGAGTCCCGCCGAGGAGGCGGACTACCTCTCCCTGTTCGCCGAGCAGAGAGTGCGCGGCGTCCTGGTCACCCCGGCCGACACCTCCGGCCGGAACCTGGCCGACTTCCGCCGCCACGACATCCCCTACGTCGTGGTGGACCGGGTACTGGACAGCGCCGACGAGGGCTGCTCGGTCTCCGTCGACGACATCACGGGCGGATCGCTGGCCGCCCGGCACCTGCTCTCCCAGGGCCACCGGGAAATGGTCTACGTGAGCGGTCCGATGCACCTGTCACAGTGCCGCGACCGGCACACCGGCGCGCTGGCGGCCCTGAGCGAGGCGGGGTTGCCCCACAGCGCGCTGCGGCGGATCGAGGGCGAGCGGCTCGACGTCGCGGCGGGCCGGGACGCCGGCGCCAGACTGCTGGGGATGACGTCCAGGCCGACGGCGGTGTTCTGCGCCAACGACCTGCTCGCACTGGGAGTGCTCCAGGCGCTGTTCGCCGCCGGGGTCCCGGTGCCCGGTGACATCGCCCTGGTCGGTTACGACGACATCGAGTTCGCCGCGGCGGCGGCCGTGCCCCTGACCTCGGTGCGGCAGCCCGCCTTCCGGATGGGGCGCACGGCCGCCGATCTGCTCATCGAGGAGACCGGGGAGGCGGCCGCCGGGCACCGGCACCAGCGGATCGTGCTCCAGCCCGAACTGGTCGTCCGCGACTCCAGCATCTCCGCTCCGCGCCGCTGAGCCGGGGCCGCTGATCCCGCTCCTCAGGTCCCGGAAGCCGGGCCGCGGGGGCGGCGCTCCGCGCGCGTCACCGGCACGACGCGTGCCTCACACGTCCGGCGGTCACCGCGCGGACGCCTCCCGCGCCGCCGTGTGCGCGGAGGGCGGCCCGCCGGCCACCTGTCCGCCGCCCGAGGGGCGGCCGAGGAGGTCCCGCACCGCGCGTACCGCGGCCCGGCCCGCCCGGCCCGCGCCGACGGTGCTCGCCGAGGGGCCGTAGCCGACCAGATGGATCCGCGGATCGCGCACCACGCGGGTGCCGTCCATGCGGATGCCGCCGCCCGGCTCGCGCAGCCGCAGCGGTGCCAGATGGCCGACCGCGGGACGGAAACCGGTGGCCCACACGATGCTGTCCGCCGCGACGGAGCGCCCGTCGTCCCACTCCACGCCGCCGGGGCTGATCCGGTCGAACATCGGCAGGCGCCGCAGCACCCCGCTCTCCCGGGCGCGGCGCGTCTCCTCGGTCATGGGCAGCCCCGTCACGGAGACCACGCTGCGCGGCGGCAGCCCGTCGCGCACGCGCTCCTCCACCAGCGCGACCGCCGCGCGTCCGCGCTCGGCGTCGAACGGTCCCTCGGTGAAGGCCGGCTCGCGGCGGGTCACCCAGGCCGTGGCGGCGGCGACCGGTGAGATCTCCAGCAGATGCTGCACGGCGGAGGTGCCGCCGCCCACGACCACCACGCGCTCGCCCGCGAAGGCGTCCGGTCCGGGGTAGCGGGAGGTGTGGAACTGGCGGCCGGCGAAGGACTCCTGGCCGCGCACCCGGGGCCGGAAGGGACGGTCCCAGGTCCCGGTGGCGTTGATCAGCGCCCGGGCGGCCCACACGCCGGCGTCGGTCTCCACCAGCAGCCGTCCGTCCCCGGCCTCGCGCACCGCGCGCACATGCACCGGGCGCCGCACCCGCAGGCCGAAGAAGTGCTCGTAGTCGGCGAAGTACCCGCCGATCACCTCGGAGGAGGGGCGGTGGGGATCGGCGCCGGTCAGCTCCATGCCGGGCAGGGAGTGCATCCCGTGCACCCGCTCGTACGTCAGGGTGGGCCAGCGGAACTGCCAGGCCCCGCCGGGGCGCGGGGAGTGGTCCAGCACGACGAACTCCCGGCCCGGCTCGTATCCGGCGCGCCGCAGGTGGTAGGCGCTCGACAGGCCGGCCTGCCCGGCGCCCACGATCACGACCTCCGCCTCCGAGAACTCCACGTCCCGGCCAACCACGGGCGCGGCCGGATGCTTCCCGGAGCGGGGGCAGGCCCCAGGATGGAGTCATGAGCGATCGCTTCAGCACCCGTACCCTTCACATCACCACCGGCTCGGACGAGACCGTCGCCGACCTCACCCGCGAATGCGAGGGTTTCCTCGCGGAGGTCGCCGACGGCCGCGACGGGCTGCTCAACGTCTTCGTCCCGCACGCGACGGCCGGCATCGCGGTCATCGAGACCGGCGCGGGCAGCGACGACGACCTGCTCGCCGCGCTGCGCTACCTGCTTCCGGCCGACGGCAGGTGGCGCCACCGGCACGGCAGTCCCGGCCACGGCCGTGACCACGTCCTGCCGGCCCTCGTCCCGCCGCACGCCACCCTGCCGGTGATCGGCGGACGGCTGGAGCTGGGCACCTGGCAGTCGGTCTGCCTGGTGGACACCAACGGCGACAACCCCGACCGGCGGGTGCGGCTGTCCTTCCTCGGCTAGCCGCACCGCCGTATCGGGGCAGGGGCGGACCAGGGGAGGGGTGGGAGCCATCCCAGTCTGGTCCAGGCCAATGCTACGGTCGCCCCGGCCCCGGAAGCGGGGCAGCGATTCGGGCAGAGCCGGACAGGATCGAACGGGAGAGGGCGGCACAGTGGACGGTGCGGACGGCGGACGGCGGGCGTACATCGGGTCCTACACCTCGGCGGGCGGACACGGCATCACCACGGCCGCCGTCGACCCGGACACCGGGGCGCTGACGGTGCTGCACCACACGGATGCGGTACCCGACCCCTCCTACCTCGTGCCGGGGCCGGGCGGAGGGATGCTCTACGCGGTGAGCGAGACCGAGGACGGCCGCGCCGCCGCGCTGTCCCTGGCCGACCCCGACCGGCCGAGCCCCGCCGGCGCGCCGGTGGCCGTCGAAGGCGCCGGCCCCGCTCATCTGACCTGCGCGGCCGGGCAGTTGATCACCGCCAACTACACGTCGGGAAGCGTCAGCTCGCTGCCGCTGCGGCTTGACGGCACCCTCGGCGCACAGGCCGCCGTACTGCCCCACAGCGGCCGCGGGCCGGTACGCGGGCGGCAGGAGGGACCGCACGCCCACGCCGTGGTCGCCGACGCCTCGTGGCGCTGGCTGCTGGCGGTCGATCTCGGCGCCGACTCGGTGTGGGTCTACCGGCTCGACCACGCCGCGGCCGCGCTCCGCCCGCACGGGCGGACGCCGCTGCGGCCCGGCAGTGGGCCCCGGCACCTGGCCTTCCATCCGCGCGGCGACCGGGCGTACATCGTCAACGAGCTGGTCTCCACCGTGGTCTGCTGCCGCTGGGACCGGACGAGCGGCGTTCTGGAGCCCGCGGGGGAGGTCGGCACGCTGCCGACGGGTTCCGGGGCGGAGGGGAAGAACCATCCCTCGGAACTGGTGGTCTCCGCCGACGGCCGCTGGGCCTGGGCGGCCAATCGCGGACACGACAGCATCGCCGTACTGGCCCTGGAGCCGAACGGCGAAGGCATGGAGCTGGTCACCACCGTCCCCTGCGGCGGGCACTGGCCGCGCGACCTGGCCCTGGACCCTGCCGGCCGCAGGCTCTACGCCGCCAACGAGCGGTCGGGTGACGTGACCTGGTTCGACATCGAGCCGGAAACCGGGGTGCCGCACCGGGCGGGCTCGATCCAGGCGCCGGCCGCCACCTGCGTCGTCCTCTGCTGAGGGACCGGCCGGGGACTCGGCCCGCCGCCCGGTCGCCCCGCGGCCCGGCGGGCCGCGGGGGAGGGGCCCGGGTCAGTGGGCCTGCGCCCCCTGCGGCGACCGCTGGGCGATGCCGAGCTTCGCGGCGTAGGTGGAGGCCACCAGCCTGCCCACCGCCGTGTAGGAGCCCAGCGGTTCGGCGGCCTGGCAGTCGGCCTCCCGCGCGGCGGACTCCAGCAGGCCCTCGGGGACCTCGGGGCCGATCAGGCAGGGAGCCAGGGCGAGCTGCCGGGAACCGGCCTCGCGCAACTGCTCGGCGGCGCGGGTGACGGCGCCCTCCTCGTCCAGCCCCGCGGACAGCACCGGCACCGCCAGGCGTGCGGCCAGCAGCATCCCGGTGATCCCGGCGGCCTGCACGGCCTCCTCACCGCCCATGGCGGCCAGGATGATGCCGTCGGCGGCGGTCGCCACGGTGAACAGCCGGGCGCGGTCGGCCCGGGCCAGCCCCGCCTCCGAGAGCTTGACGTGGACGGCCTCGGCCAGCAGCGGGTGCGGGCCGAGCACGTCGGTCAACTCGGCGCCGGAGCCGCTCTCGAGCACGGCCTGGCGTATCCGGCGCAGCTGCGCGCCGTCGGGCCCGGCCAGCAGAGGGACGACCACCGCGAGCGGGGCCTCCTCGATCCGGCGGCGGGCGGCCTCGGCCTCGGCCTCCACCTCGGCGGCCTCCGCACCGGCCTCCACCGCCTCGGCGGCGGCGGACTCGATGGCGGCCGTCGCCGCGGCGGCCCGGGAGGCGCGATCGGCCGCGGCCTGCGTCAGCGCACTCCGGAGGGCGGGGAACTCGCCGTCGTCACCGTCCACGAAACCGACCCGGGCGTCGAGCCCGGGCAGCTCGGAACGGGCGATGCTCAGGATCTCCTCGGCAAGGCTCCGGGAGGCGCCGGAGGGCACCCCGGGGACGGCCAGCACCAGAGCGGGCGCACCGTCAGGCGCTATGGCGGGCCGAGGACGGCGGTGCCGTCCGGACTGGCGGGGACGCGGCATTCGTACGGGCAGGCCGTTCGCGGGCCCAGTGGGGGTGCTCATGGCGCCGCATGCTAATGCCTTGGCGGGTTTGGCTGTTCGGGCGGGGCGGAGGAGTACTGGTCTGCCCCTTTTTGTCCCGCGCGTCGCGGTGACGGACCCGTTCCACCGCGTTACCGGAGCGTGTTGCCCGGTGTGTCCGCTTCCGCCTCCTCCCACCCCTCACCTGATGTGGAGAAGGACCGGATCCCGCGGCAGCCGCAGTGTGCCCCGGGCCAGCCGGGCGGCCAGGAGCAGGGCTCCGGCCAGGGGGTCCCCCGCCGCCGGGACGGTCCGGGTGTGCGGCAGCCGTACGGCCAGCTCCCGCCGCAGGGGGGCGAGCAGCGGCTCGCCGATCCGGAAGAGCCCGCCGGTCAGGGCGACGAGGCTGTCCCGGGCCCCCGGGCAGACGGCGGCGGCGCTGTCGGCGATGTGAACGGCCGCCTCCTCGACGATGCGCGCCGCCACCGGGTCCCGGTCGGCGCATCCGGCCACCTCCGGGGCGAACGACGCAAGCACCGCCGGACGGTCGGTGCGCGGATACAGCTTCCCCGGCAGGGAGGCCGCGGGGCCGAACAAGGCCTCGGCGCGGGTGAGCAGCGCGGCCGAGCTGTCCGTCCGGCCGTCGTGGGCGCGCATCGCCGCCTCCAGCCCGGCCCGGCCGATCCAGGCGCCGCCGCCGCAGTCGCCCAGCAGATGACCCCAGCCGTCGGCGCGCCGCCAGGAGCGCAGATCCGTACCCGTCGCGATCATCCCGGTCCCGGCGGCGACCACGGCGCCGGGCCGCTCGCCCAGGGCTCCGGCGTACGCGGTCACGGCGTCGGCGGCCAGCGCCGTGCACCGGGCGCCCAGCTCCCGGGCGAACGCCTCCGGCAGCACGGCGCGCAGTTCGCCGCCGAGCGTCGCCATGCCCGCCGCCCCCACGCACACGGTGTCGATCCGGAGTCCGGCCGGGCCCGCCCCGGCGGTGTCCGGATCGGCGGCGGCCAGCAGGGAGCGGGCCCGGGGCAGTACCAGCTCCAGCAGATGGGCCGCGTCGATGCCCGCGGGGCCGGTGCGCACCGGGGAGTCCGCGGCGGCGGTGCCCACCGGGCCCGGCGGCGCCGTGCGGGTGTCACCGCCGGCCCGGGCCAGGGCGAGGCGCAGGCCCGACCCGCCCGAGTCGATCCCCAGGACCCAGGGCGCCGGGCGGTCCGTCACGGCAGGCGCCAGTCGACCGGCTCCCCGCCCTGCCGCACCAGCAGCTCGTTGGCCCGGCTGAACGGGCGCGACCCGAAGAACCCGCGGTCCGCCGACATGGGGGAGGGGTGGGCCGACTCCACCGCCGGGTACGCCTCCAGCAGTGGCCGCAGGTTCCGGGCGTCCCGGCCCCACAGGACGGCCACCAGCGGCTTGCCGCGGGCCGCCAGCGCCCGGATCGCCTGCTCGGTGACCTCCTCCCAGCCCTTGCCCCGGTGCGCCGCGGGCCGGCGCGGCGCGGTGGTCAGCGCCCTGTTGAGCAGCAGGACGCCCTGCCGCGTCCACGGGGTGAGGTCACCGCTGGACGGGTGGGGCGTCCCGAGGTCGCCGTGCAGTTCGCGGAAGATGTTCTCCAGGCTGCCGGGCAGCGGGCGCACCTCGGGTGCGACGGAGAAGCTCAGTCCGACGGCGTGGCCCGGTGTGGGGTAGGGGTCCTGGCCCACGATGAGGACCCGTACGTCGTCGAAGGGCTGCTGGAAGGCGCGCAGCACGTTCGGCCCGGCGGGAAGGTAGGTGCGCCCCGCGGCGATCTCCGCGCGCAGGAAGTCGCCCATCGCGGCGATGCGTCCGGCCACCGGCTCCAGCGCCTTGGCCCAGCCCGGTTCGACGATCTCGTTCAACGGTCGTGCTGCCACGGGCGGTCACTCTACTGGGTCGGTCCGGTGCCTCTCAGCCGATCGCACGCAACCGGCCGCCGCCCGCGCGGGCCGGTGCGGCGCCCCGGCGTCAGACAGCCCAGGCGTACTGGTCGGGCAGGCGCACCGGACGCTCCGAGCCGAGCGCCCGTGCGGCGCGGAGCGCCCAGTGCGGGTCGCGCAGCGGCTCCCGGCCGCGGAACACCGCGTCCGCCTCGCCGTTCGCGACCGTCTTCCCGGCCTGCTCCGGTTCGGTGATCAGACCCACCGCCGCCACCGGCAGCCCCGTCTCGGCCCTGACGCGGGCGGCGAAGGGGACCTGGTAACCGGGGCCGACGGGGACGCGCGCCCCCGGCACGGCGCCTCCGCTGGAGACGTCGAGCAGATCCACGCCGTGCTCGCGCAGCAGTGCGGCCAGCCGCACGGTCTCCTCGGGACTCCAGCCGCCCGCCGCCCAGTCGGTCGCCGAGACCCGGAGGAACAGCGGCAGCTCTCCTGGCCACACCTCCCGCACCGCGTCCACGATCCTCAGGGCCAGGCGTGTGCGGTTCTCGAGGCTCCCGCCGTAGGCGTCCGTGCGCCGGTTGGAGAGCGGGGGGAGGAACTCGTGGAGCAGATAGCCGTGCGCGCCGTGGATCCCGGCGACCTCGAACCCGGCCGCCAGCGCCCGTCGCGCCGCTTCGGCGAACCGGTCGACCGTGTCGTCGATCTGCTTCCGCGTCATCTCCAGCGGTACCGGACGGCCCTCGGCGAAGGGCAGGGCGCACGGGCTCCGGCCCGCGCGCCCCGTGGCGACCTCCGTCCGCGACGGCCCGTCAGGACATCGCGCGCATCCGGTTGATCTCGGCCGTCTGCTGGACGGCCACGTCCCCGGCCATCTCCTGGACCTGGACGTCGCGGCCGTCGGCCGCCACGTCCTTGGCCATCGTCACCGCGCCCCGGTGGTGGGCGATCATCAGCTTCAGGAAGAGCCGGTCGAAGTCCTCGCCGCGGGCCTGCCGCAACTCATCGAGCTGCTCCTCGGTCGCCATGCCGGGCATCGGCGCGCCGCCGTGGCCGCCGTGCTCTCCGTGGTCCTGGTGGCCGCCCTCCCCGCCCTCGTCACGGCCGTTGCGCTTGAGCCAGGACCGCATCGCCGAGATCTCCGGGCCCTGAGCCGCCGCGATCCGGTCGGCGAGCCGGCGTACCTTGCCCGATCCGGCGTGCTTCTCGGCCAGGTCGGTCATCACCAGCGCCTGCCGATGGTGCTCGATCATCCCCGTGACGTAGGAGAAGTCCGCTGCGTTGGGCTTGTCCCTGAGCGTCTCGCCCGCCTTCCGCGCCTCCTCCGGGGAGAGCGTCTCGGCGGCTTCGCCCGGTCTGCCGGGCGCGATCACGGAAGGGCCGCTGGGGGCCGCCTCGTCCGAGCCGTCCTCGCAGCCGGTCAGCGCCGTCAGTGCGGCCAGTGCCGCCAGGGCGGAGGCAAGCGCGCGGACGGAGAACCGGGATCTGTGAAGGTCTGTCACCATTCCTCCTGTGGCACGGGGTGCGCCGGTTCCCCGATCCTGGCACGGAACGCTCCGGCATGTTCGAATCCCGGCACGGAGGAACCGGTCGCACGTCCGTATTCCCCTGTCGGAAGAAGGGTGCGAGAAGTCATACTGCCCGAGTCCGTGAGCCGCCCAACTCGGGTCGGTGCCAGGCGGACCGACAGGGAGGAATCAGTGACGTCGTTGCCCAGACCCCGTGCGCGGCGCAGACACCTCGGCGCGGCGGCGGCCGTACTCGGCCTGCTGTCCACGCTCCTGGCCGCCGGACCGGCGGCGGCAATTCCCGGCCCCGGTGACTCGCCGGCCACGCCCGGGAAGGTGTCGAAGCAGGACCGCGCGGAGACCGAAGCCGCCGTCGACGGCGGCGGGATACCCGGCGTGGACGAGATCGTCCACAGCAGGAACGTCTCCCACCTGACCAATCTGCCCAAGGGGGCGCTCAAGAGCCTCAACACGGACCTGGCCTTCCAGGGCCGCTACGCCTTCGCCGGCAACTACGACGGCTTCACCGTCTACGACATCAGCCGCCCGAAGTCCCCGAAGGTCGTCAGCCAGGTCCTGTGCCCGGGAGGCCAGAACGACATCTCCGTCTCCGGGGACCTGCTCTTCCTGTCCACCGACTCCTCGCGCAGCGACGACTCCTGCAACAGCACCGCCCAGTCGCCGACGGAGAAGAGCTCCTGGGAGGGCATCAAGGTCTTCGACATCAGCGACAAGCGGAACCCGCGGTACGTCGCGGCCGTCGAGACCGCCTGCGGCTCGCACACCCACACGCTGGTGCCCGACCGCGGGGACGTCTACGTCTACGTCTCTTCCTACTTCCCGGACGAGACCTTCCCCGACTGCCGGCCGCCGCACGACGGGATCTCCATCGTGAAGGTGCCGCGCAAGGCTCCCGAGAAATCATCGGTGATCGACTTCCCCGTCCTCTTCCCGGACGGCGGCAACCCCGGCCCGCCGGAGAACCCGGTCGCCATGGTGCCGACCACCGGCTGCCACGACATCACCGCGTTCCCCGAGATGAGGATCGCCGCGGGCGCGTGCATGGGCGACGGCATCCTGATGGACATCTCCGAGCCGGCCGCGCCCCGCGTCATCGACCGGGTCCAGGACAACGAGAACTTCGCGTTCTGGCACTCGGCGACCTTCAACGAGAACGGCCGGAAGGTCGTCTTCACCGACGAACTCGGCGGCGGCGTCGGCGCCACCTGCAACGCGGAGGTCGGGGACAAGCGGGGCGCCAACGGCATCTACCACATCACCGGCAAGGGCGATCGGCGCGAGCTGGTGTTCAAGAGCTACTTCAAGATCCCCCGGCACCAGGCCGGGACCGAGAACTGCGTGGCCCACAACGGCTCGCTGATCCCGGTCAAGGGCCGGGACGTCATGGTGCAGGCCTGGTACCAGGGCGGTGTCTCCTTCTGGGAATTCACCGACTCCACCAGGCCCCGGGAGATCGGGTACTTCGAGCGCGGCCCGTACTCCGACCCCGACTCCATCGGCGGCTCGTGGTCGGCGTACTACTACAACGGCCACGTCTACTCCAACGACATCCAGATGGGCTTCGACGTCCTGCGGATCCGCGACCGGCGCACCGCCGGCGCCGAGCGCGTCCGGCTGGACGAGTTCAACGCCCAGACCCAGCCCGACTACCGCTGAGCCGGCCCGTGACCGCCTGAGCCGCTCGACACCGCCCCCGGACACCGGACCCCGGCGGCCGTGCCGCCGGGGTCCGGCCGTTCACCCCGCGGCCGGACCGGCGTGTGGGTTCGTCACAGCGGGCCCGACAGGGGCAGCAGCGAGTCCTGCCCCTGTCGGCTCCCCTCCGGAGGTGTCGGGAGGGAAGCCCAGCTCCCAGTCCAGCCCGTACCGCGCGAACAGCTCGGCACGCAGCCTCGCCGACGGCATCGGCGCCCCGGGCAGCAGCACGGCCACCACCGCCCCCATGAGCAGTGCGCGCAGCAGCGGGTAGTCGGTGTCCGGGTCGTGCGAGCCGTAGCCGACGACGGTGTCGCGCAGCAGCCGGGCCAGCCGCTGCTGCTCGTTGCACTGGACGAAGCCCTCGTGCTGCAGGATCCCGGCCATGTGCGTGCGCATCAGCGTCGGCCGGTCGCGGGCGAGGCCCAGGATCGCGTCGATCGCGCGGGCCAGCCCCTCCCGCCCGGCGTCCGGGCCCGCGGGCCGCGGTTCCCGGTCCAGCGCCTCGGCCAGGGTGAGGTGCATCAGCCGGTGGACGGCCGACTGGAGCAGTTGCCGCTTGCCCGGGAAGTAGTACGACACCAGACCCCGTGCGGAACCGGCCCGGTCCGCGATGTCCCCCAGAGTCGTCGCCTCGTATCCGCGCTCGTCGACGAGTTCCACCGTCGCCTGCAGCAACCGCTCACGGGATCGCCTGCGCAACTCCTCATTGACCGATGCGCTGCGAGGGGACATCCTGTTAACTCCTGCGTTGACTGGCTCGGGGCCAATATACTCAGCGGTCTCCGGACGCCGACCGGCGAGTCACGGCGGTGTCCGGTCGGAAGCCGGTCTCGGGCGACGCGGGGGATCGCCCGAGACCGGCCCCTCTCCGTCCCATCCGTACGGCTGCCCGCCCGGCCCGCTCAGCCGGCGCGGTCCACCAGGTCCAGAACCGGACGCAGTCCGTCGGGGCGCCGGTCGCAGGGCAGGTGGTCCACCAGCTGCACGGCGCAGCCCAGCGCGGCGGCCCCGCCGTCCGCGTGCCGGTCGTCGCCGACCATCAGCGCCTCCCCGGGCGCCACATCCAGAGCACGGCAGGCCAGTTCGAAGATGCCGGGTTCCGGCTTCTGGAGACCGTGCTCGAAGGAGAGCACGTAGGCGTCCACCCGGTGGTCCAGGCCGTGAGCCCTGAACACCGGCCGCAGGTCCCAGCCGATGTTGCTCACCACCGCCACCGGCACCCCCCGGTCCCGCAGCGCGTCCAGGACGTCGGCGGTGTCGGGGTAGGGGCGCCAGGCATCCGGCCGCATGTGCCGCTCGTACAGGGCGTCGTACAGCTCCGGCCGGGGCAGCGGGACCCGGCGGGCCAGCGCGGTGTAGGCGGCACGGTGACACCCGGCGCCGCGGTCGCGCTCCTTCCACAGGTCCCGCAGCCCGGCGGGCACGGTGCGCGGGGAGGCGCCGCCGGGCAGCGCACCGGCCTCCTCCAGCTCCGCCGCCAGCCGGGCGGACTCGCCACCGGGCAGATCGATGCCCGCCTCGTCGAGCACGGCGCGCAGCCAGTCGGCCGCCGGCTCGACGCGCAGCAGTGTCCCTGAGAAGTCGAAGAGAACGCCCCTGATCACCATGGGGACGATCCTCCCGGTCCGAGCCGTCGCGGTCGAGGGCGCCGGACGCCGCGTCCGCCCCACAGCGCCGCCGTGACGGCGGCCACGGCGAAGCCCAGCAGCCAGCCGACGACCACGTCGGTGGGCCAGTGCACACCCAGGTAGACCCGGGTGAACCCCACCCCGGCGACACTCGCCGCGCCCACCCACAGGACGGCCAGGCGCACGGGGCGGCCCACTCCGCGCAGACGCGCCAGCCACAGCAGCAGGCCGCAGGTGAGCGCCGCCGTCATGGCGTGGCCGGAGGGCAGCGCCGCGAAGTCCGCGGAGTCCACCGGATCGCTCCAGCGCGGGCGGTCGCGGTCGAACAGGGCCTTCAGGGCCTGCTGGAGGAGGGTGCCGGCGATCGCGGCGGCCGAGAGCCAGAGCGCCGGCCGGCGTGCGCCGCGCAGCACCAGCCACACCACCGTCACCAGCAGCACGGCCCGCATCGTCCACGGATCCCAGACCCAGTCGGTCAGCACCCGGTTGAGCCGTGTCCAGCCGGGCTCGGTGACCGCTGTGCGGTGCAGCTCGCCCGTGACGCGTGCGTCGAGGTCCAGCAGCGGGTCCCACCCCGTCAGGACGAGCACGGTGAGCACGGCGGCGGCAGCGGTGCACAGCGGGGCGGCGAGGTGCGGGAAGGAAGGCCGGGGGGAGGAACACCGGGAGGAGGGCCGTGGAGAGGGGGTCATGCAGGAGAGAATCGCCGCTGGGAGGCGCTCCAACCGTCCGGTCGGCGAGTCGGCCGGTCGAGGGGGCGCGCGCAGCGGCGCGCGAACGTCAGCTCAGCGCCCTGAGCCCGGGGGCGAAGGCCACCAGCAGCGGCACCAGCGGCACCAGGGCCGCCAGCGCGGTCATCCGCAGCCGCCGGACCACCGTCAGCCGGGGAGCGGCCCTCAGCAGCCGGTCGACCCGCTGCGGCACCTGTGCGCCGGGGTGCGAGGCGTTCGGGTCGAAGACCCCGCGCTCCTCGTTGAGTTCGACCAGAGCCAGGGCCACCGCCAGCCGCCCGCAGCGCCGCGAGGCCACGTCGTCGGCCGCCAGCTCCACCAGCCGGTGCACCTGGTCCCGGAACGCGCGGAAGACCGGCACCTGAGGGAAGCCGGCGGCGAGCGCGGACGAGCAGTTCAGCAGCCAGTCGTGACGGGCCCGCAGATGGCCCCGCTCATGGGCGAGGACGGCGTCGAGCCTGCGTCCCTCGAGCCGGCGCAGGGCCGCGGTGGTGACCACGAGCCGGGGCGTGCTCCCCGGCAGCCACCAGGCGTCCGGGCGCTCGCTCTCCAGCACCACCAGCCGCTCCCCGGAGGCCGGTTCCTCGCCGGGCAGCAGCGGGGCGCGGGCGAGGAGTTCGGCGCGCCGGGCACGCCGACGGGCGCGGGCGTGGCGGATCTCCCGGGTGAGCATCGCGGCGGTCCACAGGCCGCCGCAGGCGAGCACCACCGCCACCACCGCGGGCCAGGAACCGCCGAACGCGCTGAGCCCGTACGCCTCGACGACCCGGCTCGGGGCCGGGGCGAAGACGTGGCCGCGCACGGCCTGCCAGGCCGCCGCGCCGGACAGGGCCATGGCGAGCACGCAGCACAGCAGCACGGCGACCACCACGCACTGCCACACCAGCAGCGCCAGCACCGGCTCGCGGTCCGGCCAGGAGCCGCGGGCCAGCACGCGCGGCGCCGTCGCCGCGATCAGCGCGCCCAGGACGATCAGTGCGAGCGCGACCATCATGGGGACAGCCTATGAGCCGCCGACCGCCCCGCGGCCGGCGGAAAACGGGAAGTGACGCACGCCTCACCGGCGCGGCGTCCCACCGGTCCCGGCGGAGGCCTCAGGAGCTGAGCAGCATCGCGAACATCCCCATCCCCATCCCCAGTCGGCAGGCCGACGCCACCTCCGGGCCCCACGGCGTCCCGGTGCTTTGGACGCCGTCCGCGCCGCCGCCCGTGCCGGCCCCGGACGGGAGGCGGGGGGAGGCCTGCGCGGGAACCAGCCTGACCCCGGCGAGCAGCGTGTACAGCGCGAAGTAGACCAGCAGCGCTCCGGTCAGCGCCGCCATGGAGGCCGGCCGCGCGGACGGTGCCGCATGGTGCCCGTGAGCGGGGGCGGCGGCCATGGCCAGCGCCATGTGGAGCATGGCCAGGGCGCCGACGGTGTGGTGCAGATGGTGGAGCCGGTGCCCCCCGTCGAACAGGGCCAGCGCCAGTCCGTACACCGCGGCGGCGCCGAAGAGCGCCGCGAAGACCGTCGGCGGCATCGGCTCCACCGCCGAGGCGGGCAGCGCCATCACGGCCATGCCCAGCCCCATGACCGCCTCGCCGGCGGCCTCCCGCCGCCGCCCGGGCGCACCGCCGCGCGTCTGCCGCAGGCAGTACACGCCCACGGTTCCGCACAGGGCCACCAGCATCCAGCCGACCGGCTCCGGTCCGTGCACCCCGCCTCCCCGCCACACCCCCGGCCGGCTCCTCCGGCCTGTTCCGCGGGGAGGATGCCCGGCACCGGGCGCGCGCACGGGAGCGCGCGGAGGCAGTGGGGGGAGCGCGGCCGGAGCGCATGCCCCCGGTGCCGCGGGCAGCGTTGCCGGAACCCGTGCGGGGGCTTCAGATTCCGGGGCGGTAGCGCAGCGGATGGTCCTCGGGAACCTCGACGAGGACGATCGGCACCCCGTCCGGATCACTGATCCACATCTCCACCAGTCCCCACGGCTCGCGCCTGGGCCCGCGCGGCACCTCCACGCCGCGGGCGGTGAGCTCCCGGTGGGCCCCGGCCGCGTCGGCGACCTGGAGCCACAGCCGCAGGCCGGGCGCGGGCGGGTCCTCGGACCGGCCGGAGACCTCCAGGAAGCCGCCGCCCAGGAAGTAGACGGTCCCGCGCTCGGGCCCGGTGCCGAACTCCCGGTGCACCGCCAGCCCCAGGGCTTCGCCGTAGAAGGCCCGCGAACGGTCCGGGTCGGTGGGGCGCAGCAGGATCCGGCTGCTCAGTACGTGAACCATGCCGTCGAGCCTAGGCCGTGGCCGGAGCGCTGTCCGGCATACGGGCCGGTCGGCCGGGGCGCGCGGACGGAGGGTTAGGCTCGGCCCCATGAACGCCCCGAACGCCCTGAACACCGTGAGCGGCCCCGCCTCCCCGGCCCCCGACCTCGCCCCCGGGACCGCTCCCGGGACCGCTCCCGGTCCGGGCTTCAGGACCGCGGGCGAGGACGACGTCCCCGCGCTGGTCGCCCTGGTGGAGTCGGCGTACCGGGGTGAGGCCAGCCGGGCGGGCTGGACCACCGAGGCGGACCTGCTGGAGGGGCAGCGCACCGACCCGGGGGAAGTCGCCGGCATCATCCGCGCCCCCGGCAGCCTGGTGCTGGTCGCCGAGCAGGACGGGCAGCCGGTCGCCTGCTGCCAGCTGGAGCGCCGTGTGGGCGGGGCGGGGGAGGCCGTCGCGTACTTCGGGATGTTCGCCGTCCGGCCGGTCCTCCAGGGCGGCGGGCTGGGCAGGGCGGTCCTGGCGGAGGCCGAGCGGGTGGCGCGCGAGCGCTGGGAGGCGCGCGAGATGCACATGACGGTGATCACCGCCAGGGCGGACCTGATCGCCTGGTACGAGCGCCGCGGTTACGTCCGCACCGGACGCACCAGCCCCTTCCCGTACGGCGACGAGCGTTTCGGGGTCCCGCTCCGCGACGATCTGCGGTTCGAGCTGCTGGTCAAGCCGCTCCGCCGGCCGCCTTCCTGACGGCGGGCAGGTCGGTGACCACGCCGTCCAGGCCCAGCTCGCGCACGCGGGCCAGGTCCTGGTCGGTGTTGACCGTCCAGGAGATCACCTTCAGGCCCGCGGCGCGGCAGCGTCCGACGATCTCCGCGTCCAGCCGGCGCAGTTCGCAGGAGACCATCGCGGCTCCCAGTTCCACGGCGCGCTCGGGAGCGGTGGGCGTGGAGGAGCCGGTGACCAGCGCGATGGGGATGTCCGGCAGCAGCCCGCGTGTCTCGCGCAGGGCTTCGTCGTGGAACGAGATCACCGTGATCCGCCGGTGAAGACCGAGCCGCTCGACGGTCCTCGCCAGCACCCGGGCCGCGGCACGGTCCTTGATCTCGGCCTGGAGCGGTGCGGAGACCGCTTCCACGACCTCCTCGAAGACGGGGACGCGCTCGCCCCGGCCGGCGTCCAGCTCGCGCAGCTCGGCCAGGGTCTTCCCGGCCACCGGACCGGAGCCGTCGGTGGTGCGGTCCACGTCGGCGTCGTGCATCACCACCAGTGCGCCGTCCCGGCTCAGGTGGAGATCCAGTTCGATGACGTCGAAGCCCTCGCGGTCGGCCCGGACGAAGGAGCGCAGGGTGTTCTCGGGCTCGACGCCCATCACCCCGCGGTGTCCGACGGTCAGCAGTGGCACGGCGCGTTCTCGCTTTCCTGCGGTGTCCGGGGAGGCGGTGCGTACGCGCGGCAAGGGTAGCCGCGGACGATCACCGCCCGCGGAGCGGGGTGCCCGTGGCGGGGGAGGCCGGGCGCGGAGCGGGCAGGGGGCGTGGGATCGCCGCGCGTACGGCGATCCCTTCCGCTCCAGGGGTTGTTCACAGGAAAAACATCCGCATTGCGCGTGGACGACAGAAGGATTTCCTCACTCTCGGGTTGATCGGTGAAGTCTGCGCGGCTACGGTGCTGGTACGAGAGTTTCTTCTGTGGAGGGGTAGTAATGACGGAAATCCTTTCGCCCGCGGTGATGACGGGTGGCGCTCCGACCGCCGACGGCCCGTTCGCCGGCCGTGTGGTGGAGCACCCCGCCTGGGCAGTGCTCAAGGAAGCCGTCGAAGCCGTCCGCCCCGCCCAGGCGAAGGACGGCTCCATCGACTTCGAGGCCGAGGGCGCCCCCGCGCGCGCCGAGGTCGAGCGGCTCGTCGAGCGGGTCGTGGCCTGCGTGGAGGAACTCGCGCCGCTGCTCCCGCACAACGAGGCGTACCACCGGGCCCTGGTGGCCGACCTGCGCCGCTGGGCCGGGAGCGGCTTCGGCGTCCCCGACTTCCTGGACTCCCTGCTGGCCTTCCGGCCCGCCTCCCACCGCGTCGACGGCCTCCAGCACCTGGTCGTCTTCCCCATGTACACGCAGAACGGCAATCCCGACCGCAATCTGGAGGCCGTCGTCCTGCGCGTGGTCTGGCCGGACTGGCTGGCCGAACTGGAGCGCACCCGCTACGACAACCCGCTCTTCCTCGGCATCACCTTCGAGGACTTCACCAGCGGCTACGACACCCACTCCGCGGTCCTCTTCCCCGAGACCGTCGCCGTGCGCGAGGCGCCCGAGCGGTTCTCCTGGGGAGGGATCTTCTGCGACCGGGAGGCCGCCCGTTTCCGCCGCGTCGTCGATGCCGCCTGCGAGGTCACCAAGCTGGAGCTGCCCGAGGACGCCCGGGGGCTGCTGGCCGACCAGAAGCGCGCCCAGCAGACCTTCGTGCTGTGGGACATGGTCCACGACCGCACCCACAGCCACGGCGACCTGCCCTTCGACCCCTTCATGATCAAGCAGCGCCAGCCGTTCTGGATGTACGGCCTGGAGGAGCTGCGCTGCGACCTCACCGCCTTCCACGAGGCCGTGAAGCTGGAGGCCGACGGTTTCGAGCAGGGCCGCGACGTGCAGTACGCCGTGCTGCTGGAGCGCCTGTTCCGCTTCCCCGTCACCGGTGAGCGCAGCCGCAACTACGACGGGCTGGGCGGCCAGCTGCTGTTCGCCTACCTCCACAAGCACGACGCCCTGCGCTGGACGGACAACAAGCTCGGCATCGACTGGCAGCGGGCGCGGGAGGTGACCGTGCATCTGCGCGAGGAGATCGAGACCCTCTACCGGGAGGGCATCGACCGCCCGAAGCTGGTCCACTGGTTCAAGGCCTACGAACTGGTCTCCGCCTACCTCGCCCCGCACCCCGGCTCGACCTGGGCCAAGGGTCCCGACGCCCTGGACCTGAGCCTGCCGCCGCGCAAGCTGGTGGACGACGTGCTCCCCGACGAGTTCCCGCTGAGCATGTTCTACGAGGCTCTCGCCAAGAAGCTGCGTAACGTGATCGCATCGACCAAGGGCATCACCGCCGAGTCCTCCGTCCCGGCCGCGGCGTGACCACCGGACGTCACAGAGAGGCGATCACCACCATGACCAGCACACCCAACGGCAACGGCGGCCCCCTGGACGGCGCCGTCGTCGCCGTCGCCGGCGCGGCCGGGCCCGCCGGCCGGGCCGCGCTGCTGAGCCTGGCCGAACGGGGCGCCACCGTCGTCGCCGCCGACGCGGACGCCGGGCGGCTGGCCGAGGCCGTCGACAGGGCCCGCTTCGCGCACGGCGGAGCCGCCGTCACCGGCGACACCGTCGACCTGCTCGACCTGGAGGCCACCCGCGAGTGGGCCACCCGCACCGAGAAGGAGTACGGCCGCCTCGACGGGCTGGTGCACCTGGTCGGCGGCTGGCGCGGCTCGGCGGCCTTCGCCGAGACGGACCTGTCCCACTGGGAGCTGCTGGAGAAGCTGCTGGTACGCACCGTGCAGCACACCTCCCTGGCCTTCGAGGGAGCCCTGCGCCGCAGCGGAAACGGCCGCTACGTCCTGATCAGCGCCGCCGGCGCCACCCGCCCCACCGCCGGCAACGCCGCCTACTCCGCGGCCAAGGCCGCGGCCGAGGCCTGGACGCTGGCCCTGGCCGACGCCTTCCGCAAGGCGGGCAAGGGGCCGGATGCGGGGCCTCCGGCCGCTGCTGCCATCCTGGTGGTCAAGGCGCTGGTCAACGACGCGATGCGCGCCGAGCGCCCGAACGCCAAGTTCGCGGGCTTCACCGACGTCGGGGAGCTGGCCGAGGCCATCGCCGGTGTCTGGGACAAGTCCGCCGAGGAAGTGAACGGACACCGCCTGTGGCTGACCCCGCAACCGTAGAGGCCCACCCGACCGAGGAGCCCCCGGCATCCCCACCGACGGATGCCCGGCGCCGCCACGATCCGCGGGTGCGCGGCTTCGCCAGCGACAACTACGCGGGCGCGCACCCGGAGATCCTGGCGGCGCTCGCCCTCGCCAACGGCGGTCACCAGACCGCCTACGGCGAGGACGACTACACCGCCCACCTCCAGGAGGTCTTCCGCGTCCATCTCGGGCCGGCGGCGGAGGTCTTCCCGGTGTTCAACGGCACCGGCGCCAACGTCGTGGCCCTCCAGGCCCTCACCGACCGCTGGGGCGCGGTCGTCGCCGCCGAGAGTGCCCACATCAACACCGACGAGTGCGGCGCACCCGAACGGGTCGGCGGACTGAAGCTGCTGACCGTATCCACCGAGCACGGCAAGCTCACCCCCGAACTCGTCGAGCGCGAGGCGTACGGCTTCGACGACGAGCACCGGGCGATGCCGCAGGCCGTCTCGATCACCCAGAACACCGAACTGGGCACCGTCTACACGCCCGGGGAGATCCGGGCGATCTGCGAGACGGCCCACGAACGCGGCCTGGCCGTCCACCTCGACGGCGCCCGCATCGCCAACGCGGCGGCCGCGCTGGACGTGCCGCTGCGGGCGTTCACCACGGACGCGGGCGTGGACGTGCTCTCCTTCGGCGGCACCAAGAACGGCATGCTCTTCGGCGAGGCCGTCGTCGTGCTGAACCCCGGCGCGGTGCGGGCGATGAAGCACCTGCGGAAGCTGTCGATGCAGCTGGCGTCCAAGATGCGGTTCGTCTCCGTGCAGTTCGAGGCGCTGCTCGCCGGTGACCTGTGGCTGCGCAGCGCCTCCCACGCCAACGCCATGGCCCGGCGGCTCGCCGCCGGCGCGCGCACCGTCGAGGGAGTGGATATCCTCCACCCCGTCCAGGCCAACGCCGTCTTCGCCCGGCTGCCCCACGACGTGAGTGAGCGGCTGCGCAAGCGCCACCGCTTCTACTTCTGGGACGAGGCCGCCGGCGACGTGCGCTGGATGTGCTCCTTCGACACCACCGAGGAGGACGTCGACGGCTTCGTCGCCGCGCTGCGGGAGGAGATGGCCCGCTGACCGCGCCGGGCGGCCCGCCGACGGAAGAGAGGGCCGGCCGGGGAGAGGACCGGGGACCGCGCGCGACCGGGCCGGGCCGCCTTCGGGGCGCGCGCGGTCCCAGGCCCGCCCTACAGAGAACCGGCCTCGGCCGGGGTCGGGGCGGTGCCGCCCAGGTGTGCGGGCATCCACCAGGTGTCGTCCGGGCCCTTGGGCCGCACCGGATACGCCCGCTGGGCAGCCTCCAGCAGTTCCTGAACGCGGTCGCGCAGCCGCTCGGTGAGCCCGGCCGCCGACTCGCCCCCGGCGGGTCGCAGCGGTTCGCCCACTCGGATGGTGATGGGGAAGTGGTTGCGGCCGAAGTCCCTCTTGCGGCCCTTGGTCCACAGCCGCTGCGTGCCCCACAGCGCGACGGGCAGCAGTGGAACGCCCGCCTCCTGGGCCATCCGGGCCGCACCGGTCTTGAAGTTCTTCAGGGTGAACGACTGCGAGATCGTGGCCTCGGGGAAGACGCCGATGATCTCACCCGAGCGCAGTGCCTTCAGCGCGTGGTGGTAGGCGTGCTCGCCCTGCGAGCGGTCCACCGGTATGTGCTTCATCGCGCGCATCAGCGGCCCCGAGACCCTGTGCCGGAAGACCGACTCCTTCGCCATGAAGCGCACCAGCCGCTTGGCGGGCCGGGCGGCCAGCCCGGCGAAGACGAAGTCGAGGTAGCCGATGTGGTTGCTGACCAGCACGGCGCCGCCGCGCCGCGGGACGTGCTCGGTGCCGTCGATGTCGAAACGCAGGTCGAGCGCCCTGAACAGGGTTCGGGCTGCGCCGATCACGGGCGGATACACCAGTTCTGCCATCTGGGAGGACCCTTCTGGGAAGCTGCCTGGGGAGGGTTCTCCCGGCGGATCTACCCGAACCTACGCCGCCGTAACTTCCCTGGCCAGTTCCGGGGACGGGAGATCCTCGTCACGTTCGGCAGTCACCCGGCCCCCCGCCCCGCGACCCGGCGCAGCACCAGGTACACCTCGCAGCCCAGGCAGTAGCCGAAGGCGGCGTTGAGGAAGGCCGCGGCGAGTGCGCAGGCGGTCGCCGCCATGCCCAGCCACAGGGGCCCGGCACCGTACCCGACCAGACCCACCAGGGCGAAGGCCAGCCCCACGCCCTGCGCGAAACGGGGCGGCGCCGCGTGCTCCATTCCGGTCGGCGGCCCCAGCCGGGGCCGGACCAGGTGACGGAAGAGCAGCCCGTACGGTGAGCGCGCCACGCCGAGCACCGCCCCGGCGGCGAACACCAGCGTCTGCGCGGCCAGCAGCCGGAAACTCCCGCCGGCCAGCACGGCGGCCAGGACCGCGGTGGTCACGGCGGCGGCGAACCTCGTTCCCCGTGTGTCGACGCTCATGGCGACAGCATTCCGCATCCCGAGGGGCGGTGGCGGCCGGATCGGGGAATCGGCGGCATGGTCACCGGTGCTGTGGGAGACGATGCGGGGGCGGGACGGCGGGTATGACGGGTATGACAGGTATGACGGGGACGGCGGGGATGACAGGACTGATCGTGTGTCTGACGGTGCTGGCGCTGGCCGGCGCCTTCGGGATGGCGCACAGCAGACGGAACGGAAGGATGACGGTGCGCGGACGGGACGCGGAGGAGAGGCTGACCGCCCGGGAAGTGGGCGTCGCGGAGCTGGGGGAGCGGGCCACGCTGGTGCAGTTCTCCAGTGCCTTCTGCCAGCCCTGCCGGGCCACCCGGCGGGTGCTGGCGGAGGTGACGGAACTGGTGGAGGGCGTCGTCCATGTGGAGGTGGACGCCGAGTCCCGGCTGGATCTGGTGCGGCGGCTGGGGATCATGCGCACCCCCACCGTCCTGGTGCTGGACGCGCGGGGCCGGATCGCGCGGCGGGCGAGCGGGCAGCCTCGCAAGGCCGACGTCATCGCCGCGCTCGGGGAGGCGGTGTGAGGATCCCCGGCCGCGTGACCCTGGTCCCATCCGGGGGGACGAACTTGACGCGGGCCGCCCGCGGTGGACAGCCTGGCCTGCCGTGGGCAGGGGATCTCGGATGAGCGCACCGAACGGCATCCGGCGGACGGCGGAGGCGGCCGAGGCCGGTCCCGACCTGCTGCGCGCCGTCTTCCGGCGGCACGCGGCAGGGGTCGCCGTGATCACCGCCCACGGGCACGGCCGCCCCGCCGGCTTCACCGCGACGTCCCTGGCCTCCGTCGCCGCCGAACCACCGCTGATCTCCTTCAACATCGCCACGGCCTCCTCGGTGTGGCCGGTGGTCGCCGAGGCGGAGCACGTGGGGGTGCACATCCTGGGCGAGCACCAGCGCGAGCTGGCCGCCACCTTCGCCCGTCCCGGTGCGGACCGCTTCGCGCCGCCCACCCGCTGGCGCCGCGGACCGTACGGGGCGCCGGTGCTGGAGGGCGTGCTCGCCTGGACGGTGTGCGCGGTGGTGGCCCGGGTGCCGACCGGCGACCACCGGGTGGTCCTGGCGGAGGCGGTGGCCGGGGACTCCTCCGGCACGGGCCGCCCGCTGCTGTACCACGCGGGGCGTTACAACGCGCTGGGAGAGGGCACGGTGCCCTCCTGAGCCGTTGGAAAGGTCACAGTTCACCGGCCTTGCCACCGGGTAAGGGCCTGAGTGTACTGACGAGTAATATCCTGGCTGGAGAGCCGGCCCCACCGGACCGGATTCCGCCCGATCAGGCGCCTATGCTGCCTGTGAGACAAGGCAGCCAGTAATGACGACGCAAGTAGGAGAGCCGGCGTGAGCTTGAGGATCGTTGTCTGTGTGAAGTACGTGCCCGACGCCACCGGCGACCGGCACTTCGCCGACGACCTGACCGTTGACCGCGAGGACGTGGACGGTCTGCTGTCGGAGCTCGACGAGTACGCCGTCGAGCAGGCCCTGCAGATCGCCGGGAACGCCGACGACGCCGAGGTCACCGTGCTGACCGTCGGTCCCGAGGACGCCAAGGACGCGCTGCGCAAGGCGCTGTCCATGGGCGCCGACAAGGCCGTGCACGTGGAGGACGACGACCTGCACGGCACCGACGCGATCGGCACCTCCCTGGTGCTGGCCAAGGCCGTCGAGAAGACCGGCTACGACCTGGTCGTCTGTGGCATGGCCTCCACCGACGGCACGATGGGCGTGCTGCCCGCGCTGCTGTCCGAGCGCCTGGGCGTGCCGCAGGTCACGCTGCTCTCCGAGGTCTCCGTTGAGGACGGCGAGGTCACCGGCCGCCGCGACGGCGACGCCGCGACCGAGCGGCTTCAGGCCGCGCTCCCGGCCGTCGTCTCCGTGACCGACCAGTCCGGCGAGGCGCGCTACCCCTCCTTCAAGGGCATCATGGCCGCCAAGAAGAAGCCGGTTCAGTCCCTGGACCTGGACGACCTGGACATCGAGGCCGACGAGGTCGGCCTCGGGGGCTCCTGGACGAAGGTCGACGACGCCGCCGAGCGCCCGACCCGCACCGCGGGGACGATCGTCAAGGACGAGGGCGAGGGCGCCAAGCAGCTCGCCGAGTTCCTCGCGGGCCAGAAGTTCATCTGAGCCCGAAGGCCCGTCGCGCCCCTCACTCCTTCCCGCCCCCGCAATCCTCGCAGGAGAGCAACTCCCATGGCTGAAGTCCTTGTCTACGTCGACCACGTGGACGGCGCCGTCCGCAAGCCCGCCCTCGAACTGCTGACCCTGGCCCGCCGCATCGGCGACCCGGTCGCCGTGCACCTGGGCGCCGGCGCCGACGGTGCCGCCGCCACGCTGGCCGAGTACGGCGCGGTGAAAGTGCTCGCCGCCGACGCCCCCGAGTTCACCGACTACCTCGTCGTGCCGAAGGTGGACGCGCTCCAGGCCGCCTACGAGGCCGTCTCCCCGGCCGCCGTGCTGGTCCCCTCCTCCGCGGAGGGCAAGGAGATCGCGGCCCGCCTGGCGCTGCGCATCGGCTCGGGCCTCATCACCGACGCCGTCGACCTGGAGGCCGGCGACTCCGGCCCGGTGGCGACCCAGTCGGTCTTCGCCGCGGCCTTCACCACCAAGTCCCGCGTCACCAAGGGCACCCCGGTCATCACCGTCAAGCCCAACTCCGCCGCCCCCGAGGCCGCCCCGGCCGCGGGCACGGTCGAGCAGCTCCCGGTGACCTTCGGCGAGAAGGCCACCGGCACGAAGGTCGTCTCCCGCACCCCGCGCGAGTCGACCGGCCGCCCGGAGCTGACCGAGGCCGCGATCGTGGTCTCCGGCGGCCGCGGCGTCAACGGTGCCGAGAACTTCTCGGTCGTCGAGAACCTCGCCGACGCCCTCGGCGCGGCCGTCGGCGCCTCGCGCGCCGCGGTGGACGCGGGCTGGTACCCGCACACCCACCAGGTCGGCCAGACCGGCAAGTCCGTCTCGCCGCAGCTGTACATCGCGGCGGGTATCTCCGGCGCCATCCAGCACCGGGCCGGCATGCAGACCTCGAAGACCATCGTGGCGGTCAACAAGGACGAGGAGGCCCCGATCTTCGACCTGGTCGACTACGGCGTGGTCGGCGACCTCTTCGACGTCCTCCCCAAGCTCACCGAGGAGGTCAAGGCCCGCAAGGGCTGACACCCTCCGCGGAAGGCGGACAGCGGCCGGGGCCGCGCGGGTCGTGAACCGGCCG
>NZ_JBXUOY010000007.1:0-53346 GCF_057196705.1 Streptomyces sp. ATLC9
CCGCCGCCCTGCTGGCCGCCGCCGGGGCCGCCGCCCCAGCCGCCGCCACCGCCCTGCTGGCCGCCGCCGCGGCCGGTGGTCTTGGTGACCTTGGCCGTAGCGTTGCGCAGGCTGGCGCCGACCTCGTCGACGTCCAGCTCGTAGACCGTGCGCTTGATGCCCTCGCGGTCCTCGTACGAGCGCTGCTTGAGCCGGCCCTGCACGATGACGCGGGTGCCCCGGGTGAGGGACTCGGCGACGTTCTCCGCCGCCTGCCGCCACACCGAGCAGGTCAGGAACAGGCTCTCGCCGTCCTTCCACTCGTTGGTCTGGCGGTCGAAGGTGCGGGGGGTGGACGCGACGCGGAACTTCGCGACCGCCGCACCGGAGGGGGTGAAGCGCAGCTCGGGGTCGTCGACCAGATTGCCGACGACCGTGATGACGGTCTCGCCTGCCATGGGTGAACCTCTCGGCGGGGTGCTGCTGGCTGCTGGTGATGCTGTGGTGGCGGTGCTTCCGGAGTACCGGAGGCGCTACCGGTTCCCTGTGATCCGCTGAGCGGGGGCGCTCAGTGGGTCTCGGGGCGGAGGACCTTGGTCCGCAGAACCGACTCGTTCAGGTTCATCTGACGGTCGAGCTCCTTGACGACCGCGGGCTCGGCCCGCAGGTCGATGACCGAGTAGATGCCCTCGGGCTTCTTCTTGATCTCGTACGAGAGACGACGACGGCCCCAGGTGTCGACCTTCTCGACCTTCCCCTGGCCCTCGCGGACCACGGAAAGGAAGCTCTCGATCAGCGGGGAGACAGCGCGCTCCTCGAGATCGGGGTCGAGGATGACCATCACCTCGTAGTGACGCATGTGGAACCCACCTCCTCTGGACTCGGCGGCCACGGTCGTTCCGTGGCAGGAGGGTCGTGATGCGTGAGCAACGGTATCGGCCGGCACTGACAGTCCCGGGCCGTGTCCCCGGAAAGCCCCGGTCCGTTCCCGGATCCGGTCGCCGCCGGGCGGACACCGCGCAGAGGATACAGAGTACCCGCACCGCCACTCGGTTTGAAATCCGGCGCCCGCTCCCCGCAACCTGGACACAGGTGACGTGATGCGCGTCACCCGCCACACCGTCGTAAATCCGGCGGACGAGGTTCACCCGCTCCGCCCGGAGGTTCGGCAGCCCGGAAGCCCGGACGGTTCGCAGGAGGTTCCCCATGGCACAGGCGGTACGGAGGAGCCCGGTCTCCTCCCTCCTCAACACCGACGGCCGGCGGCACCCGGTCGAGAACCGGTTCGTCGCCGTGGCCGCGGTGCTCGGCGTGGTCGCGTTCGTCACCGGCTTCTTCCCCGGCCTCAGCCTGATCGCGTCCTGGGTCGGGCTGCTGGGGATCGTGTCCGGCGGCTGGGGGCAGATGATCTCCGCGACCACCGGCGAGCGGTTCGCGCTGGTCGTCAGCATGGGAGCGGCCGCGGTCGGCTTCTACCTGGGGATGTCGAACGGCGGACTGTTCGGCTGACCGCCCGGCCGCCGCCCGGGACGGGGCGCGGCGGGCCCGCCCGGCTCGCCACGGCCCCGCACTGGCACGTCCGGGGCGCGTGCCAGCCCAGTAGGCTTCCGGCCAGACCCTGCGAAGTACGCCGGAGGAGCGCCCCGTAATGAGCCTGACCCTGAGGACGATCAGTCGCGAGCAGCACCTGGCGTATATCCGGAGCCTGCCGTCGGCCAGCCACATGCAGATCCCCGCGTGGGCGGACGTGAAGGCCGAGTGGGGATCGGAGAACCTGGGCTGGTTCGACGCGGGCGGTGAGCTGGTCGGGGCGGGCCTGGTGCTGTACCGCCAGCTGCCGAAGGTCAAGCGCTACCTCGCCTACCTGCCCGAGGGGCCGGTGATCAACTGGTTCGCGCCGAACCTGGAGGAGTGGCTGCGCCCGATGCTGGCGCATCTGAAGGCCAAGGGCGCGTTCTCGGTGAAGATGGGCCCGCCCGTGGTGATCAGGCGCTGGGACGCCCCCGCGATCAAGGCCGGGATCCAGGACCCGGATGTGAAGCGGCTGCGCGACGTCGAGGCCACGCACATCGAGCCGCGCGCCTTCGAGGTGGCCGACCGGCTGCGGCGGATGGGCTGGCAGCAGGGCGAGGACGGCGGCGCCGGCTTCGGCGACGTCCAGCCGCGCTACGTCTTCCAGGTACCGCTGGAGAACCGCTCGCTGGACGAGGTGCACAAGGGCTTCAACCAGCTGTGGCGGCGCAACATCAAGAAGGCCGAGAAGGCCGGCGTCGAGGTCGTGCAGGGCGGCTACGACGATCTGCCGGTGTGGCAGGAGCTGTACGAGGTGACAGCCGAGCGCGACCGCTTCCGGCCGCGCCCCCTGGGCTACTTCCAGCGGATGTGGACGGCGCTGAACGCCGAGGACCCCAACCGGATGCGGCTGTACTTCGCCAAGCACGAGGGCGAACCGGTGGCCGCGGCCACCATGCTGATCGTGGGCGGGCACGTGTGGTACTCCTACGGCGCCTCGGCCAACCACAAGCGTGAGGTGCGCCCCTCCAACGCCATGCAGTGGCGGATGCTGCAGGACTCCTACGCGCTCGGAGCGAGCGTGTACGACCTGCGCGGCATCAGCGACTCCCTGGACGACTCCGACCACCTCTTCGGCCTGATCCAGTTCAAGGTGGGCACCGGCGGCCAGGCCGCCGAATATCTCGGCGAGTGGGACTTTCCGCTCAATAAGCTGCTGCACAAGGCGCTCGACATCTACATGTCGCGCCGCTGACGCCCCGCTCCACGCACGTCCGGCGAGAGCCGGCGGGACGGAAGACGGCCCGCCGGCGCACGCCGGGACCGATGAGAAAGGTTCCGTACGGCCATGGCGCTCTCCCTCTACGTCGACACCGAACGCTGGCGGGCGCACCAGCAGACGGTGCTGAAGCAGTTCCCGGGACTGGTCCCGGTCTGCAAGGGCAACGGATACGGCTTCGGTCACGAGCGGCTGGCCGAGGAGGTGACCCACTCCGGCTCGGACATCATCGCCGTGGGCACCACGTACGAGGCCGCCCGGATGAAGGACTGGTTCAGCGGGGACCTGCTGGTGCTCACCCCGTTCCGCCGCGGTGAGGAGCCGGTGCCGCTGCCGGACCGGGCGATCCGCACCGTCTCCTCGGTGGACGGGGTGAACGCTCTGGTGGGGGCCCGTGTCGTCATCGAGGTGATGAGCTCGATGAAGCGGCACGGGGTGGTGGAGGAGGACCTCGGCAAGCTGCGCGCCTCGATCGAGGACGTGCGGCTGGAGGGCTTCGCGATCCATCTGCCGCTGGACCGCACCGACGGCACGGACGCGGTGGACGAGGTCATCGGCTGGATGGACCGGCTGCGGACGGCCCGCCTGCCGCTGGAGAAGGTGTTCGTCAGCCATCTGAAACCGGAGGAGTTCGCGCTGCTCCAGCGGCAGTTCCCGCAGACCCGCTTCCGGGCGCGGATCGGCACACGGCTGTGGCTGGGCGACCACGAGGCGACCCGGTACCGGGGCTCGGTGCTGGACGTCACGCGGGTGGTGCGGGGCGACCGCTTCGGCTACCGCCAGCAGAAGGCGCCGGGCGACGGCTGGCTGGTGGTGGTGGCCGGCGGCACCTCGCACGGGGTGGGCCTGGAGGCGCCGAAGGCCATGCACGGGATGACCTCGCGGGCCAAGGGCGTGGCACGGGCCGGGCTGGCGACGGTGAACCGCAACCTCTCGCCCTTCGTGTGGGACGGCAAGCAGCGCTGGTTCGCCGAACCGCCGCACATGCAGGTGTCGATCCTGTTCGTGCCGGAGGAGGCCGCGGAGCCGAAGGTGGGCGACGAACTGACGGCGATCCTGCGGCACACGACGACGCAGTACGACCGGCTGGTCGACAACTGAGCGGCCGCACGCGGCGGCGGGCGCCGTACCGCCTGGCCGTACACGGCGCCGTACGACGGCGAGGGGGGGGGGCGCCCCAACCCCCGCGGCGGCCCCCCCCCCCCCCATGCCGCACCGCCGGATGCGTCCCGGCATCCGGCGCGGTGTTCTCCGTGAGCTTCCCGGTGCCGTCCGGGCGGCTCCCGGGCGGTTCCTAGCGCTCCACCTCGCCGTTGATGAACTTCTCCACGTTCTCCCGGGCCTGGTCGTCGAAGTACTGGACCGGCGGGGACTTCATGAAGTAGGAGGAGGCCGAGAGGATCGGGCCGCCGACACCGCGGTCCTTGGCGATCTTCGCGGCGCGCAGGGCGTCGATGATGACACCGGCGGAGTTCGGGGAGTCCCAGACCTCCAGCTTGTACTCCAGGTTCAGCGGGACGTCGCCGAACGCACGGCCCTCCAGGCGGACGTAGGCCCACTTGCGGTCGTCCAGCCAGGCCACGTAGTCCGACGGACCGATGTGGACGTTGTCCTCGCCCAGGTCCCGGTCGGGGATCTGGGAGGTGACGGCCTGGGTCTTGGAGATCTTCTTGGACTCCAGGCGCTCGCGCTCGAGCATGTTCTTGAAGTCCATGTTGCCGCCGACGTTGAGCTGCATCGTGCGGTCGAGGATGACACCGCGGTCCTCGAAGAGCTTGGCCATCACGCGGTGCGTGATGGTGGCGCCCACCTGGGACTTGATGTCGTCGCCGACGATCGGGACACCGGCCTCGGCGAACTTGTTCGCCCACTCCTCGGTTCCGGCGATGAAGACCGGCAGGGCGTTGACGAAGGCGGCACGCGCGTCGATGGCGCACTGCGCGTAGTACTTCGCGGCATCCTCGGAGCCCACCGGGAGGTAGCAGACCAGGACGTCGACCTCCCGGTCCTTGAGGACCTTCACGACGTCGACCGGCTCCTCGGCCGACTCCTCGATGGTCTGGCGGTAGTACTTGCCCAGGCCGTCGAGGGTGTGGCCGCGCTGGACGGTCACGCCGGTGGTGGGCACGTCGCAGATCTTGATGGTGTTGTTCTCACTGGCGCCGATGGCGTCGGCGAGGTCCAGACCCACCTTCTTGGCGTCCACGTCGAACGCGGCCACGAACTCGATGTCCGAGATGTGGTAGTCGCCGAACTGCACGTGCATCAGACCCGGCACGCGGCTCTTCGGGTCGGCGTCCTTGTAGTACTCGACGCCCTGCACCAGCGAGGCGGCGCAGTTGCCCACGCCGACGATGGCTACGCGAACCGAACCCATTGGCGGTTGCTCCCTGTGTTTGTTCCGTGTCGTTTCCGACGGTGGTGTTGGTGCCGGCCCGCTCGGTGCGGACCTTCACGCGGTGTCATCGGACGGATCGGGCGGGGTCTCCCCCCGGTGCTGATCACGCCCCGCCCGCTCGCTCTCGATGAGTTCGTTGAGCCAGCGGACCTCGCGCTCCACGGACTCCATGCCGTGTCGCTGCAGTTCGAGGGTGTAGTCGTCCAGCCGCTCCCGGGTGCGGGCCAGGGCGGTGCGCATCTTGGCGAGGCGCTCCTCCAGACGACTGCGGCGGCCTTCCAGCACCCGCATCCGCACATCGCGCGAGGTCTGGCCGAAGAAGGCGAAGCGGACGCCGAACCCCTCGTCCTCCCAGGTGTCCGGCCCGGTCTGGGAGAGGAGTTCCTCGAAACGCTCCTTCCCCTCGGCCGTGAGCCGGTAGACGATCTTGGCCCGGCGTCCGGTGAGCGGCGCCGTGAGGGAGTCCTCCGGCTCGTCACCGGGTTCCTCGGCCAACCATCCGCGCTGAACCAGCGTCTTCAGGCAGGGGTAGAGGGATCCGTAGCTGAAGGCCCGGAAGACACCCAGCGAGGTGTTGAGCCGTTTGCGCAGCTCGTAGCCGTGCATGGGTGACTCGCGGAGCAGTCCGAGGACGGCGAACTCCAGGATTCCCGAGCGTCTGCCCATCGCCGTCACTCCTTCCACCGGTGTCCGCCGGCCGGCCCGTCGCAGGGCGGCCGCCTCGGGCTCATGTCCCGCCGCCCTGCGCCATTGTCTCTCACTGATGTATCGACTCGATACATCAGGGCGATAGCGAAGACGATAGAACGCCTACGGAGGCGCGACAAGGGGGGATGGGCGCGAGAGGGAGTGAGCGGTTTCACATCGCTCCTTCATCACGGCTCGACAGTCCCTCTTTCTCCTGAATGCCGGAGATGGGTTTTTTGGTCCTGCGTAGTCTGTCCGCTGTGCGGAAGGCCACCGGGAACCAACGAGGCGTCGGACGCGTCCTCGTCCCGGGTGCAGTGCGGCCAGTTCTGAGAACGTGGGCGGGCCGCACTTCGGGGGACTGGAAGTACACTGCCGCCTTCAGGCGCGAGCGCCTGCCCGAGGAGTAGCTGTTCCACATGAGCGAGCACCGTCGTAAGCCATCGCAGTCGCGTGGCCGGCGCGCCGCACAGCCGCCGTCAGGCGGTCGGCGTGCCGCACAGCCGTATGGCTCCACCGCCTCCCACGGCATGCCCTCGGACCGCCCTCACGGCGGCCGGGCCGAGGCGCGGCGCGCGGCACAGCGCGCAGGCGCCGGCGGCGGCAGACGCCGGGCGGCCGACACCGCCGGAGACGTCACGGTCGTCGGCCGGAGGCGGGGGCGCTACGAGCCCGAGAAGAAGCGCCTCATCGACTACCCCAGGTCCGGCAAGTACGGCTGGCGGCGCTGGACGCCGTCCTGGAAGCTGATCACCGGCCTGGCCCTGGCCTTCATGGGGATGCTGATCGGTCTCGGGGGGCTGGCGCTGGCCATGGTGGAGGTGCCGGACGAGAAGAACGCCCTGGCACTCCAGCAGAACAACGTCTACTACTGGTCCGACGACACCGTCATGGCCAGGGCCGGCAAGACCAACCGGCAGAACATGAAGATAGAGGACATCCCCAAGTCGATGCAGGAGGCGACGGTCGCCGCCGAGAACGCCACCTTCTGGGATGACAGGGGCATCGACCCGATCGGTGTCGGCCGCGCGGTGTTCAACATGGCCACGGGCGGCGACACCCAGGGCGGCTCGACCATCACCCAGCAGTACGTCAAGAACACCTACCTGAGCCAGGACCAGACCATCGCCCGCAAGGCTCGGGAGCTGTTCATCTCCATCAAGGTCAACGCCCAGGTGGAGAAGCGCGACATCCTCCAGGGCTACCTCAACACCAGCTACTACGGGCGCGGCGCGTACGGTCTCCAGGCCGCCTCCCAGGCCTACTTCGAGAAGAGGGCCGAGGATCTCACACCCTCGGAGAGCGCGCTGCTCACCACCGTCCTCAAGGGCGCCGACCTGTTCGACCCGGCCGGTGGCGTGGGCCCCAACTCCTCCGCCAAGGAGAACCGGGAGCGCGCCGTGAAGCGCTGGAACTGGGTGATGGACCGGCAGGTCGATCTGGGGATGATGAGCCAGGCCGAGCGGGACAAGCACGAGTTCCCCGAGGTCGCTCCGCGCAAGGCCCAGGCCGGACTCAACGGACAGACCGGCTATCTGGCCGCTCTCGCCGAGGCCGAGGTCAAAAAGACCCTGGGCATCAGCCAGAAGCAGTTCGACCAGGGTGGCTACCAGATCTACACGACCTTCGACAAGAAGAAGACCGCCGAGATGGAGAAGGCGGTCGACAAGGTCACCAAGCAGTACATCGACCCCGACAGAAGGCCTGAAACCGATAAGTTCGTCCAGTTCGGCGCCGCCTCGGTGGAGCCCGGCACGGGCAAGGTCGTGGCGATCTACGGCGGTCCGGGCTTCGACAAGGGCCACTTCACCAACAACGCGGACACCCTGGGCGTCCCGGTGGGCTCGGTCTGGAAGCCGTTCGTGATGGCCGCGGCCATGGAGCACGGCACCTACAAGAGCAACGGCGTGGGCGTCGCACCGAGCAGCGAGTACAACGGTGACAACAAGCTGAAGGTCAGGCAGCAGGACGGGACCGACTACCTGGACAAGGACGGCAACCCCTTCTACCAGGTGAACGACGGCGACAAGGACCACGGGTACGTCACTCTGCGCCGGGCCATGGAGGTCTCCGCCAACACCCCGTTCGTCCAGCTCGGCATGGACGTGGGCATGGACAAGGTCAAGGAGATGGCCACGAGCACGGGCATCGAGAAGGACAGCTTCGACCCGAACCTCAACCCGTCCTTCGCGCTGGGCACCTCCACCCCGGGCGCCATCGAGATGGCCAACTCGTATGCGACCTTCGCCGCCTCGGGGACCTATGTCGACACCTACACGGTGCGGAAGGCGGCACACAACGGCGAGGAGCAGCCCGGCTTCGAGAAGCCCCAGGAGGAGACGGCGATGGACTCCGACATCGCCCACAACATCACCGACGTGCTGCGCGGTGTCATCGAGAAGCCGCACGGCACGGGTACCAGGGCTCAGGGGCTGGGCCGTCCCGCCGCGGGCAAGACCGGTACGACCGACAAGAACAAGTCCGCCTGGTGGGTCGGGTACACCCCGCAGTTGTCCACCGCGGTCACACTGTTCCGCACGGACCCGGAGAAGCGCACCCTGCTGTCGATGAACAACACGGGTGGCTTCTCGTCCATCCACGGTGGCCGGCTGCCCACCGAGGTGTGGACGGCGTACATGAAGAGCGCGCTCAAGGGAGTGCCGACGAAGGACTTCCCCAAGCCCGGACCGGTCGGCAAGAAGATCGACCAGCTCGGCGCCCCGTCGCCGTCACCGTCGCCGTCGGAGAGCGAGGAGCCCGAGCCGTCGCCGTCGGAGAGCGAGGAGCCCGAGCCCAGCACGGAGCCGTCTCCCTCCCAGGAGTCGCCGTCCACGCCTCCGTCGAACACCTGCCGGCCCAACGACTGGTTCTGTGACGACACCGGCGGCACGGACACCGGGGGTACCAACGGCTCGGACGGCGGCGCGGGCAACGGAGGCCCCGACGGCTCGGACGGCGGTACCGACGAAGGCAGCACCGACGGCTCGGACGGCGGCACCGACGAAGGCAGCACCAACGGCCGGCCCGGCGGCAACGACAGCGGCGGCATCTGGGGCGGCACCGGCAGCTAATGATCCCCGGGAGTCCCGGGACAGAGCGCTGAGGAAGAGCACGAGGGGAAGCGGCGCCGGAAACGGCGCCGCTGCCGGCTTTCCGGCACCCGGACCGTGGATCCCGTGAGTACGGCCGAGCCCGGGGGAGCACCTCCTCGCGCACCGCGTGGCCGGACGCGCCATACGGCAGGATGTGGCCCATGACGAGCGCGCACCAGGAGCAGCGGGCACCGGTACCGCCCACCGTCCAGGACGAGATCGCCGCCGCGGGCAGC
This sequence comes from Streptomyces sp. ATLC9, assembly GCF_057196705.1. Taxonomy (NCBI): domain Bacteria; kingdom Bacillati; phylum Actinomycetota; class Actinomycetes; order Kitasatosporales; family Streptomycetaceae; genus Streptomyces; species Streptomyces sp. ATLC9. The sequence continues at coordinate 9,184 of NZ_JBXUOY010000007.1, forward strand.
GAACTGATCGGCGGGCCGATCGGCAGGCGCGCGCTGACCGGGGGGTCCTGGTGGACGCCGGTGAGGATCGTGCTGCTGGTGATGCTGGGCATGTTCGCGCTCGGCATGGTGCAGAAGCTGCCCTGCTACGAGAGCGGCTGGTTCCGCGGGGCGACCAGCCAGTATGTGCACGCCTGCTACTCCGACATCCCGCACCTCTACACCGGCCGCGGCTTCGCCGCCGACCTCACGCCGTACTTCGACCGCATTCCCCAGGGGATCTCCGGAGGGATGGAGTATCTGGAGTACCCGGTGCTGACCGGGGCGTTCATGGAGGTGGCGTCCTGGTTCACGCCCCAGGGCGGCGAGATGGTACAGCGGCAGCAGATCTACTGGACGGTCAACGCCGGGATGCTGATGGTCTGCGCCGCCATCCTGGTGGTGTGCGTCGCCCGTACGCACCGGCGGCGCCCGTGGGACGCGCTGCTGGTCGCGCTCGCCCCGGCCCTCGCGCTCACCGCGACGATCAACTGGGACCTGCTGGCGGTGTCCCTGACCGCCGCCTCGATGCTGATGTGGGCGCGCAGCCGTCCGTTCGCCTCGGGGGTGCTGCTGGGGCTCGCGACCGCCGCGAAGTTCTATCCGTTCCTGCTGCTGGGCCCGCTACTGGTGCTCTGCTGGCGTGCGGGACGCTGGAGGGCCTTCGGTGCGGCGCTGGGCGGGACCGTGACCTCCTGGCTGGCCGTCAACCTGCCCGTCATGCTGCTCGCCCCGGACGGCTGGGGGAAGTTCTACTCCTTCAGCCAGGAACGGAACATCGACTTCGGATCGTTCTGGCTGATCATCTCGCAGCGCACCGGCAACCCGCTGGAGCACGCCAATACCTACGCCATGCTGCTGGTGCTGATGGGCTGTGCGGCGATCGCCCTGCTCACCCTGTGCGCACCGCGTCGTCCACGCTTCGCGCAGCTCGCCTTTCTCGTGGTCGCTCTGTTCATCGTGACCAACAAGGTCTACTCGCCGCAGTATGTGCTGTGGCTGATTCCGCTGGCCGTCCTGGCCCGGCCGCGCTGGCGTGACTTCCTGATCTGGCAGGCATGCGAGGTGATGTACTACCTCGGCATCTGGTTCTACCTGGCATACACGGGCAGCGGGGACGACCACCATGGGCTGCCCACCGAGGGCTACCAGTTCGCGATCCTGCTTCACCTGCTGGGCACTCTGTATCTGTGCGCCGTGGTGGTACGGGACATCCTTCTGCCGGACTGTGATGTGGTCCGCCGTGACGGCTCCGACGATCCCTCCGGAGGCGTTCTCGACCGCGCGCCCGACGCCTTCGTCCTCGGTCCACCACAGCACCAGCAGCCGGGCACCTCCGCTCCTCAGGGATCGGAGGTGCACTGGGAGGCTCGTACCGGCGGGGAATGACGCTCACCGAGCCGTGCTGGTGTTTCACGTGAAACACCAATGGACCGACCGTGCCCCACGGTATTCCGGAGACGCACCGTGTCCCGGGGCGCTGCGTCTTCCTCCCGGGTGGGTGTGTGAGGCTGACCGCATGGCTGTTGTACGTGACCTGCGCGTGCTCCTGCGCTTCTCCGGCTTCCGCCGGCTGCTGTCGGTGCGTCTGCTGTCCCAGTCGGCCGACGGAGTCTTTCAGGTCGCGCTCGCCGCCTATGTGGTCTTCTCCCCCGAGCAGCAGACCTCCCCCGCCGCCATTGCCTCCGCCATGGCCGTCCTGCTGCTGCCGTACTCGCTGCTCGGCCCCTTCGCGGGAGTGTTGCTCGACCGATGGCAGCGACGGCAGGTGCTGTTGTTCGGCAACCTGCTGCGTGCCGTGCTGGCGGCCGTGACCGCGGCACTGGTGCTGGTCTCGGCACCTCTGTGGTTGTTCTATCTCGCCGCCCTCTCGGTCACCGCCGTCAACCGCTTCGTCCTCGCCGGGCTCTCGGCCGCACTGCCGCATGTGGTGGACGGCGAGCGGCTGGTGATGGCGAACTCACTGTCCCCCACCGCCGGCACCCTCGCGGCCACCGCAGGAGGCGGGCTCGCCTTTCTCGTGAGGATCCCCGCCCCGGACAGCGCGGGCGCCGACGCCGTGGTCGTGGTCCTCGGCGCCGGTCTCTATCTGCTGGGAGCCCTGGCGGCGCTCCGGATCGGCCGTGGAACGCTCGGACCGGACACGATTCCCCGCGTACGGCTGAGCGCCGCCCTGGCCGATGTCGCGCGCGGGCTGGTCGCCGGGCTGCGCCATCTGGGGCAGCGGCGCAGAGCCGCCCAGTCGCTCGCCTCGATGGCGGTGCTGCGTTTCTGCTACGGCGCGCTGACGGTGATGGTGCTGATACTGAGCCGGTACGCCTGGGACGGCGGCGAGGGGGGCGGCGGCGACGGTGAAGACATTCTGGGCGGAATGGCTCTTCTGGGACTGGCCGTGGGCGTTTCCGGGCTGGGCTTCTTCGCAGCGGCCGTGATCACTCCCTGGGCGGTACAGCGCGTCGGCCGATTCGGCTGGATCGCGCTGTGCGCCGCGGGAGCGGCGGTACTGGTGCCCGCGCTGGCGCTGCCCCTCCAGCCCGTCCCCGTACTGGGCGCCGTCTTCGCCATGGGACTGGCCACCCAGGGCGCGAAGATCACCACGGATACGGTCGTTCAGTCATCGGTGGACGACGTGTACCGGGGAAGGATCTTCTCCCTGTACGACATGCTCTTCAACGTCGCCTTCGTCGGCGCCGCCGGTGTGGCCGCCCTGATGCTCCCGCCGGACGGCCGCTCGCCGACTCTGGTGATGACGGCGGCGGCACTGTACGCGGCGGTGGCCGCCGCGATGTTTCACGTGAAACGCCGCAACGGCCACCACAGGAGGGACGGCGATGCGGTCAGTCCCGATCGGCCCACCACTGCCTGAGCGCCTCGATCGCGGCTTCACGTCCCATCGGGCCGTGCTCCAGCCGCAACTCCAGCAGGTGCCGGTACGCCTCACCCACTTCGGGGCCGGGACGCAACCCGAGGACCTCCATGATCTCGTTGCCGTTGAGATCCGGGCGGATGGAGTCCAGCTCCTCCTGCTCCTTCAGCCGCGCGATGCGCTCCTCCAGACCGTCATACGCACGCGACAGAGCGTTGGCCTTGCGCTTGTTGCGCGTGGTGCAGTCCGACCGCGTCAGCTTGTGCAGCCGCTCCAGCAGCGGGCCGGCGTCGCGGACATAGCGCCGTACAGCCGAATCGGTCCACTCACCGGTTCCGTAACCGTGGAAGCGTAGATGCAGTTCGACCAGGCGTGAGACATCCTTCACCATCTCGCCCGGGTACTTGAGCTTGGTCATCCGGGACTTGGTCATCTTCGCCCCCACCACCTCGTGGTGGTGGAAGGAGACACGCCCGTCCTTCTCGAACCGGCGCGTCCTCGGCTTGCCGATGTCGTGCAGCAGGGCCGCCAGCCGCAGGGTGAGGTCCGGGCCGCCCTCCTCCAGATCGATGGCCTGCTCCAGCACGGTCAGGGTGTGCTCGTAGACGTCCTTGTGCCGGTGGTGCTCATCCCGCTCAAGGCACAGCGCGGGCAGTTCGGGCAGGACCCGGTCGGCCAGCCCGGTCTTCACCAGCAGCTCCAGGCCGCGTCGGGGGTGGTCGGCGAGGACCAGTTTGTTCAGCTCGTCCCGCACCCTCTCGGCGGAGACGATCCCGATCCGCTCGGACATGGCCGTCATCGCGGCGACGACCCCGTCCTCCACCTCGAAGCCGAGCTGGGCGGCGAAGCGGGCGGCCCGCATCATCCGCAGCGGATCGTCGGAGAAGGAGTCCTCGGGTGTGCCGGGCGTACGCAGCACCCGGCGCGCGAGGTCCTCCAGACCTCGGTGCGGGTCGACGAAGTTCTTCTCCGGCAACACGACCGCCATCGCGTTGACGGTGAAGTCCCGGCGAACGAGGTCCTCCTCGATCGAGTCGCCGTAGGAGACCTCGGGCTTGCGCGAGGTCCGGTCGTACGACTCCGAGCGGTACGTCGTGACCTCGATCTGGTAGTCGTCCTTGCGGCAGCCCACCGTGCCGAAGGCGATGCCCACCTCCCACACCGCGTCCGCCCACGGCCGGACCAGGGCCAGGATGTCCTGCGGCCGGGCGTCGGTGGTGAAGTCCAGGTCGTTGCCGAGCCGGCCCAGCAGCGCGTCGCGCACGGAACCGCCGACCAGGGCCAGGGCGAACCCGGCGTCCTTGAAGCGGCGGGCCAGGTCGTCGGCGACTGGGGACACCCGCAGCAGCTCGCTCACAGCTCTGCGCTGGGCTTCCCCAAGCACCGCCGGAGGAGCCCCTCGGGTGGGCCCGTGGGCCTGCTGCTGGGGATGGCTGTCAGTGTTGGCGTTCGGCACAGCAGAACAGAGTACGTGGCCCCTCTTTCCCCGTTCCTCCCCGCTGCTCCCCGGCCCGTCGACCGCTCCGGCCCGCGGTCGGCTCCGTGGCACTCACAGCCGACGGGGGTCGTTAGCATCTGAGTGCACCACAGCAGCGGCAGACCATTGGCAGATCGGCAACACACCGGTACGGACGACCGGCGAACAGGACGGACGAGGCACGTGGCCGAGGCGGCACAGACCCCAGGGACCCCCATCGCTCCTGTCCGTCGCCGATGGGCGGTGCGTCGCACGGCCGTGTTGGCCGCCTCACTCCCGCTGCTGGCCGGAGTGGCCGTCCAGATCCCTGCCGAGGCTGCCGCCGCCTCCGCAGCCCTCCCGGTATCCTCGGCCTCTTCCCTCCCGGCCGCGCCGGCAGCGCCCACCGCAGACGAGTCCCGTGAGGTCTCGGTTTCCATCACCGGGCTGACCCCCTCGGCGCCGGGCAAGGGCGACACGGTCACCGTCTCCGGCCGTGTCGGCAACAGGACCTCGTCCGACATCACCGAGGCCAGGGTCGCGCTGCGCCCCGGGGCCCGGCTGACCACACGCAGCGCGATCGACCGCACCGACTCGCGTGCCGCCTACGTGCCCGGGGTCGACGGTGAGGAGCTCGGCGAGGAGGGCACCGTGAAAATCGGCGACCTCCCCTCGGGAGCCGGGTTCTCCTTCACCCTGAGCGTGCCGGCCGACAAGCTGCCGTTCGACGAGCCCGGGGTGTACCAGCTCGGCGTGTCACTGTCGGGCCGGATGGCCGGCGAGTCGTACGGACGCGTCCTCGGCATCGAGCGGGCCGTCCTGCCATGGCAGCCGTCCGCACCCGAACAGGCCACACAGCTGACCTTCCTGTGGCCGCTGATCTCCTCCCCCCACATCGCCGCTCGCACCGAGTCCGGGGACCGGCAACGGGTGCCGGTGTTCGAGGACGACGCCCTCGAGGCCGAGATCGCGTCCGGCGGGCGCCTCCAGCAGATGGTGGCCCTGGGCAGGGAGCTGCCGGTCACCTGGGTGGTCGATCCGGATCTGCTCGCCTCCGTCGAGGCGATGACCGGCAACTACAAGGTGCTGGCCGAGGACGGCCGGGAGGTCGCGGGCAAGAGCCAGGCCGACGCCCGGAAGTGGCTGCATGAACTGCGGCAGGCGGTGGAGGACGCGGAGATCGTGGCCCTGCCCTTCGGCGACCCGGATCTCGCCTCCCTGGCCCATCGGGGGAAGAAGGTCTCCGGCGCGCTCAGTCATCTCGGTCCGGCCACCGAACTGGGCCGGATGACGGTGGAGACCACCCTGCTCACCCAGCCCAGCACCGACTTCGCCTGGCCGGTGGAGGGCGCCGTCGACCCCTCCATCATCTCCGTCGCCACCTCGGCGGGCGCCCACAACGTCATCGCCCGCAGCGACAGCATGCGCGAACCCGATTCCCTGAACCACACCCCCACCGCCGCCCGGCCGGTCGGCGGCGCCACGACCGCGATCGTGGCGGACGCCCGGCTGTCGAAGCTGTTCCAGGGGGACCTGACCCGGGCGGACAACTCCACACGGGCCGTACAGCGGTTCCTGGCCCACACTCAGTCGATCACCGCACAGCAGCCGGGCCGGCAGCGCAGCATCGTGGTGGCTCCCCAGCGGATGCCCACCGTCAGCCAGGCGCAGGCGATGGCCGCCGCACTGGACACACTCCAGCTCGACGGGCGCTGGGCGGAGTTCATGAGCCTGACCGAGGCCGCGGAGGCCGATCCGGACCCGCAGGCCGGCCGGAAGGTCCCCGGGCGGGGCTCCTACCCGGACTCGCTGCGCAAGCGGGAACTGCGGACCGGGTCCTTCGAGGAGATCCGCGCCATCCAGACCACCCTGGAGGACTTCAAGAGCATCCTGTCCGAGCCGGCCCGGGTTCAGACGCCCTTCAACAGCGCGCTCCACCGCTCGATGTCCGTCTCCTGGCGCCATGACCACGAGGCGGCAGCAGAGTACCGCGACTCGGTGGGCGGTTATCTGGAGGAGCTGACGGGCGGTGTCCGGCTGATCGAGAAATCGGACATGAAACTGTCCGGCCGCAGCGCCACCATCCCGGTGACCGTGCAGAACAATCTCCTCCAGGACGTGGAGAACCTGGAGTTGCGACTGGTCTCCGGACGCCGGATCGGCCTGGACGTCGGCGAGGCGCAGCCGGTCACGGTGGAGGGCGGGCACAGCCAGTCGGTCAAGGTCCCCACCACCGCCAAGGCCAACGGCCGCACCTGGGTCGAGGCCCGGCTCTACACCGAGGACGGCGATCCCTGGGGCGAGCCGATGAGGTTCCAGGTGGAGGTCACCGAGATCACCTCCGCGGTGATGCTGGTGATCTCCGGCGGAGTCCTGCTCGTGGTGCTGGCCGGGGTGCGGATGTACACCCAGCGCAAGCGCATCGGCGACCGGCCGGACCCGGACGCCCCCCTGGAGCGGCAGGCCGATGAGCCGGAGGCCTCCGATGCCTCGGAGGGCGCCGGGGAGGCCCGCGGGGGCTCCGCCGGGGAGGCGGGAGCCGGGCAGGCGGGTGACCCCGCCGGGAACACCGGAGCCGGACGTCGCGACCCCTCCGGTGCGGGTGAGAAGGTGGAGCGTTGAGCGAGCTGTCGGGGCCGGGGAAAACGGCCGCGGACGATGAGGTGGGGTTGCAGCGATGAACGCGCCGTACGACCGTGACCGCGGTGACGCGCCCGACGGCGGGGAACAGGCCGTCCCGAGCGGCCAGGACGCGCGGGAGGAGTACCCGTACCGGCAGTACCCGTACGGCCGGAACACCTCCCACCCCGCCCCTCACGGTGCCCGCCGACAGCCGGGGCAGGGCGGCGACCCGGCGACCGTGCGTTTCACGGGCATGGACGGCATGCTGGACAGAGGAGCGCAGGAGAGCGGCGTCCGCGCCCGCGACGACGCCTTCGTCCATCTCTTCCACGACCAGCAGGCACCCCCGTCCCAGGAGCACCAGCAGTATCCGCCGCCCCGGCAGCCGACCGGGTCCCAGGGGCAGCATCACGAGCAGGGCCCGCCGCACGAGCAGGGACAGCCTTACCAGCGGCACCAGCCCTCGGGACCGCAGCCGTACGCACTCCAGGAACCTCAGCAGGCCCAGGAGCCGTACCGACCCCAGGAGTTCCACGGGCACTCTCCGCAGCCCGGCTCGCGACAGCCGCAGCAGCCTCCGTCCCCCGCTGTCTCCACACCCCAGCCGCCGCCACCACCGCAGGCGGCATCGGCGACGGAGGAGGCCGTCGCGGGCCCGGCCCCCGCGCCCGCGGGCAAGGCCGCCCGCCGGGGCGGCGGCATACTGAAGTCCAGCGCCATCATGGCCGCGGGCACCATGGTCTCCCGGCTCACCGGCTTCGTCCGCACTCTGGTGATCACCGCCGCACTGGGCGCCGCGCTCCTCGGCGACGCCTACACCGTGGCGTACACGCTGCCGACGATGATCTACATCCTGTCCATCGGCGGCGGTCTGAACTCCGTCTTCGTGCCACAGCTCGTACGCGCCATGAAGAACGACGAGGACGGCGGCGAGGCGTACGCCAACCGCCTCCTCACCCTGGTGATGGTCGTCCTCGGCGGCCTGGTCGCCCTCACGGTGCTGGGTGCGCCGCTGCTGGTCCGGGCACTGTCCGTGCAGATCGCCGACGACCCGGCCGCCAACAACGTGGCGGTCACCTTCGCCCGCTACTGCCTGCCGACGATCTTCTTCATGGGCGTCCACGTCGTCATGGGTCAGATCCTCAACGCCCGGGGCCGCTTCGGCGCGATGATGTGGACCCCGGTCCTGAACAACATCGTCATCATCACCACCTTCGGCCTCTTCATCTGGGTGTACGGCACCGCCCGGGCCTCCGGGGTGAGCGTGGAGACGATCCCCCCGGAGGGGGTCCGGCTGCTCGGCGTGGGCACCCTGCTGGGACTGGTCGTCCAGGCGCTGGCGATGATCCCTTATCTGCGTGCCACCGGATTCCGCGTCCGCCCGCGCTTCGACTGGCGCGGCCACGGCCTGGGCAAGGCCGCCCGTCTCGCCAAGTGGACCTTCCTGTTCGTCCTGGCCAACCAGGCGGGTGTCCTGGTCGTCACCCAGCTCGCCACCTGGGCCGGCAAGGCCGCCGACGCCGACGGCCATCCGGGCACCGGAATCCTCGGCTACAGCAACGCCCAGCTGATCTGGCAGATGCCGCAGGCCATCATCACCGTGTCGGTGATGGCCGCTCTGCTGCCGAGGATCTCCCGCGCCGCACACGACGGCGATCCGGCCGCCGTCCGCGACGACATCTCGCACGGGCTGCGCACCTCGGCCGTCGCCATCGTGCCCGTGTCCTTCGCCTTCGTGGCCCTCGGCGTGCCGATGTGCCTGCTGATGTACTCCTCCGCGACCGTTGACGCGGCCACCTCGATGGGTTACATCCTCATGGCCTTCGGCCTCGGTCTGATCCCCTACTCCGTGCAGTACGTGGTCCTGCGCGGCTTCTACGCCTACGAGGACACCCGCACCCCCTTCTACAACACGGTGATCGTGGCCGCCTGCAACGCCGTCGGCTCCGTGCTGGCCTTCCTGCTGCTGCCCAGTCACTGGGCGGTCGCCGGAATGGCCGCCGCCTACGGCCTCGCCTACGCCGTCGGCGTCGGTGTCGCCTGGAAGCGGCTCAGCAGGAAGCTGGGCGGCGATCTGGACGGCCCCCGCATCGTGCGCACCTACGCCAGGCTCTGCGGCGCCGGCCTCCCGGCCGCCCTGGCCGGCGGCGCGGCCGCCTACGCCGTCGTCCGGGCCCTCGGTCCCGGCTTCGTCGGCGGCGCCGCGGCCCTGGCCGCGGGCGGTCTGGTGCTGGGGGTGGTCTTCGTTCTGGCAGCCCGGCGTATGCGGGTGGAGGAGCTGACCGCCATGATGGGCATGGTCCGCGCGAAGCTCGGCCGCTGACGGCCCTCCGGGGCCTGTCGCACAACCTTCGGCCCTGCCCGTGTGTCGTGCACGGCGGCGGACTGTGGGCACAATTGTCTCTGGCTGTGTTGGGAAACAGGCTGCAACGGATGGGGAGGCAGGAGCGACGGTGGCGGAGCGGAGCACGGCTGCCGTCGACGTGGCCGACGGGAGCGGCGGGACGGATGGCAAGGACAAGCCATCGGCCGACGCTGTCGAGCGGACCACGGCCGACGGTTCCACGGACCACGAAGGCGATGGCAGCACGGCGGCGGACGCCCCCGGCGCCTCTGACAGTACCGGCACGGTGACACCGGCCTCCCGGCCCTCCCGCTCCCCGCAGCCACCCGAGCTGCACAGCGGCCACAAACTGGCCCGGCGCTACCGCCTGGAGGAATGCGTCACCCGTCTGGATGGCTTCAGCAGCTGGCGGGCCGTCGACGAGAAACTGCGTCGCGCCGTCGGCGTCCATCTCCTCGCAGCCGACCACCCCCGCGCCCGGCCGGTACTGGCTGCCGCCCGCTCCGCAGCCCTCCTCGGCGACCCCCGCTTCGTACAGGTCCTGGACGCGGTCGAGGAGAACGACCTCGTCTACGTCGTCCACGAGTGGCTCCCGGACGCCACGCCCCTCACCGCCCTCCTGGCCTCCGGCCCGCTGCCCACCCACGAGGCCTATCAGCTCGTCACCCAGATCACCCAGGCGATGGCGGCCGCCCACCGCGAGGGCCTGGCCCATCTGCGGCTGACTCCCGGCTGCATCCTGCGCACCGCCGCCGGCCAGTACCGCATCCGCGGCCTCGCCGTGAACGCCGCCCTGCGCGGCATCACATCCGACCACCCCCAGCGCACCGACACCGAGGCGATCGGCGCTCTGCTCTACGCCTGCCTCACCCACCGCTGGCCGTACGGTGAGGACGCCTACGGCCTCAGCGGCATGGCCGAGCTGACCGGCGACTCCCTCGTCCCCCCGGACCAGGTACGCGCCGGGGTGCACCGCGGGCTCTCCGAACTGGCCATGCGCGCGATGGTCAACGACGGCGCCACCGCCTCCCGCCAGGAGCAGCCCTGCACCACTCCCGAGGAGCTGGCCAAGGCGATCGCCGCGCTGCCGCGCATCCGGCCGCCAGAGCCCGAGTTCACCGCTCCGCCGCCGTACCAAGTCCCCGGCTACCGGCAGGGGGGGTACAGCGGACCCGCTGCCCGCCCTCCCGCAGGGCCCGTCGGCGCACCCCCCGTAGCGGTGCCGACGGCGCCTCCCGCACTGCCCGGCCGCGCCGGCAAGGTACTGAAGTGGGGTGTCTCCGCCCTGCTCATCGCCGCACTGGGCCTGGGGAGCTGGCAGTTGGCCGACACCCTTCTGAAGGGCGGCGAGCCCCCCGCGCCGAGCCCGGGGAAGAGCGGGATCGAGCAGCAGAAGCAGCCGGAGACCGCTCCCACGGGCAAGCCGGTCGAGATCTCCCTCACCAAGGACTTCGACCCGTTCGGCGACGATCTTTCCGAGAACAGCGACCAGGTGGGCAATGCGATCGACGGCGACGCCGACACCTTCTGGCAGACCATGTACTACAACAGCGCGAAGTTCGGGAACCTCAAAACCGGAGTGGGACTGATCCTCGATCTGGGTGAGTCCCGGCAGATCAGCACCGTCAAGGTCGGTTTCAAGGGCGGCACCTCCGTCGACTTCCTGGCAGCAGACGAGGACACCGCACAGATGCCCGGCTCGCTGAGCGGCTTCAGCAAGGTCAGCAGCGGATCCGGAACCGAGGTGGAGCTCAAGGCCAAGAAGCCGATCAGGACACGGTACGTTCTGGTCTGGCTCACCGAACTCCCCCTGACGGCGGAAGGCAACTACCGTGGCCGCATCACGGAGGTCGAGGTCCTCAGCTGACCTGCCGCACGTGGGGACAGCGGAGTCAGGAGGGGAACGGCGGGTGGGCGACAGAGTGACGAGCGGCTCCGTCGACGGCGCCGGAGACATGAGCGGTCCCGACGGCGCCGATAATGCCGGCAGAGTCGACGACCGGGAACTCCTCGCCCGCCATGTCGCCGACGACCCGCACGCCTTCGGCGAGATCGTGCGCCGTCATCGCGACCGGCTCTGGGCCGTCGCCCTGCGCATTCTGCGGGACCGGGAGGAAGCCGCCGATGCCGTACAGGACGCACTGATCTCCGCCTACCGGAACGCCCACACCTTCCAGGGCCGGGCGGCCGTCACCACCTGGCTGCACCGCATCACCGTGAACGCCTGCCTGGACCGTGTACGCAAGGCTGCCGGCCGACGCACTTCGCTCATCGCCGAGCCCGAGCGCCTGGACCAACTCCTGGAACCACACGAATCCGCCGCCATGCCCGTCGAGCGCCAGGACCTCCACCGTGAGCTCATCGCCGCGCTCTCCCAGCTGCCGCCGGAGCAGCAGGCGGCGCTCGTCCTCGTCGATATGCAGGGTTATCCGGTCGCCGAAGCAGCCCGCATCCTCGATGTCGCCGTAGGAACCGTCAAGAGCCGCTGCGCCCGCGGCAGGGCTCGGTTGTTGCCGCTGGTCAGCCATCTACGCTCGGGAGGCCTGACCGAAGGACCTCGGGTGGGCACCGGCGGAAGGAACCCGGCACAGGGGGCATCCGTCCCACCGGCAAGAGGGAAACCAGACACCGGGGCCGTGAAGGGCGGAGGTGAGCACGCATGACGTCCATGTCTTCCGCGTCGTTCGACGCTGACGGGCATCCCGAGGTGGACGAGATCTCCGACCTCGCCGAGGGACTGCTCTCCCCGGAGCGTTCGGCCGATGTTCGCGCCCATCTGTCGGACTGCGTGCTGTGTGCGGACGTGCAGGCGTCCCTGGAAGAGATCCGCAACACGCTGGGCACTCTTCCGGAACCAGCCCCGATGCCGTACGACGTGGCGGGCCGCATCGACGCCGCGCTCGCCGCCGAGGCCTTGCTCAGTGCCTCCAACCCTTCCGGCAGTGAGATCCGGGATGCTTCCCCATCCCCGTCTTCGGTGGACGCGCCGAATGCTGTTTCACGTGAAACGATCCGCCTCGACCGTCCCGGCCCGGACCGACCTACGAGAGGCTCTAACGGTCGTCCGGCGGGTCGACCACGAGGCTCCGGAGGCCCAGGCAGGGTCAACGGCAGGCGACCGCGCCGCTGGGGCACCGCCCTGCTCGGCACCGCTGGCGCAGCAGCCCTCCTCACCCTTGGCGCGGTCCTGCTGCCAGGTGTGGGAGCAGATTCTTCCGGAGGCGCTGACAGGGGCCTGGCCTCGGAAGCGGGCGCGGAAGGCAAGCGAAGCGATCAGGCGCTGGAGGCACGCGTACGGTCTCTACTGGCCGACAGCGCATCGGGAAAGCCGGAGCAGGGCAGTCAGGGAAGCCTGAAGAAGGCGGGCCCCGACTCTCCCGACTTCAGCCTCAAGGCAAGTCCAGGTTCCCCGAGCACACCCACGGCCGCACCCTCGACATCCATGCCGTTGTGCGTCCGTGAGGGCGTCGGCCGTGACGAGGCACCTCTGGCCGTCGGCATGAGCGACTACGAGGGACGGCAGGCGTACATCGTGGTCCTGCCGCATCGGACCGACGGTTTCCAGGTGGAGGCCTATGTGATCGATGCCGAATGCGTCAGCATGGCGACTCCTGCCCCAGGCACGGTACTGGCCGTACACACCTATCCACGTTGAGCGTTCCGCGCGCGCAATGCCACGGCTGGGAATGCCAGGCTCCTAGGATTCGTTGGGTGGAGTAAGCCTTCCGAGGCGATGCTCCACCCAGGCACCGGTAAACCCATCGGCAGACAAGGAAGACTCCGTGAGCGACGTCCGCAACGTGATCATCATCGGCTCCGGGCCGGCGGGGTACACCGCAGCGCTCTACACCGCCCGCGCCGCCCTGCGGCCGCTGGTCTTCGAAGGCTCGGTGACCGCCGGCGGCGCGCTGATGAACACCACCGAGGTGGAGAACTTCCCCGGCTTCCGCGACGGTGTCATGGGCCCGGACCTGATGGACAACATGCGCGCCCAGGCCGAGCGGTTCGGCGCCGAGCTGATCGCCGACGACATCACCGCCGTCGACCTGGAGGGTGAGATCAAGGCCGTGACCGACTCGGCCGGTACCGTGCACCGCGCCCGGGCGGTCATCGTCGCGACCGGCTCGGCCTACCGCAAGCTCGGTCTGCCCCGGGAGGAGGAGCTGTCCGGCCGCGGAGTGTCCTGGTGCGCCACCTGCGACGGGTTCTTCTTCAAGGGCCGGCACATCGCGGTGGTCGGCGGCGGCGACACCGCCATGGAGGAGGCCACCTTCCTGTCCCGCTTCGCCGAGAGGGTCACCATCGTCCACCGCCGCGACACCCTGCGGGCCTCCAAGGCCATGCAGGAGCGGGCCTTCGCCGACGACAAGATCGAGTTCGCCTGGAACAGCGAGGTCGCCGAGCTGCACGAGGACGGCGGCAAGCTGTCCGGGCTGACCCTGCGCGACACCACCACCGGCGCCACCTCCCGGCTGCCGGTGACGGGGCTGTTCATCGCCATCGGCCACGACCCGCGCACCGAGCTGTTCCACGGCCAGCTCACCCTGGACGGCGAGGGCTACCTCACCGTCGACGCACCGAGCACCCGCACCAACATCCCCGGTGTCTTCGCCGCCGGGGATGTGGTCGACCACACCTACCGCCAGGCCATCACCGCCGCCGGCACCGGCTGCTCGGCCGCACTGGACGCCGAGCGCTACCTGGCCGCCCTGGTCGACGCCCCGGAGAAGCACCACGCCGAGCGGGAGAAGACCGACGAGGCCGCGGCCACCGCCGCACTCTGAGACCACCACCCCTACCCCGAGAAATCAAGGAGATCGTTATGGCCACCGTGACCGCCACCGACGCCGACTTCGCGGACGTCGTCCTCAAGAGCGACAAGCCGGTCCTGGTCGACTTCTGGGCGGCCTGGTGCGGTCCGTGCCGTCAGATCGCCCCGTCGCTGGAGGCGATCTCGGAGGAACAGGCCGACAAGCTCACCATCGTCAAGCTCAACATCGACGAGAACCCGGCGACGGCCGCCAAGTACGGGATCATGTCCATCCCGACGATGAACGTCTACCAGGGCGGCGAGGTCGTGAAGACCATCGTCGGCGCCAAGCCCAAGGCCGCCATCGAGCGCGACCTGGCCGACTTCATCGGCTGATGTTTCACGTGGAACGGACCCGCCTCACCCCGGGGCGGGTCCGTCGCCATTCCACCTTCCACCACCGCGGAAATCACAGTGGCCTGAAGGCAGGCTCCTTCTGCACCGCTCCCAGCAGCCGATCGATCGCCAGCTCCACGTCCTGCTTCCAGGAGAGGGTCGTACGCAGCTCCAGCCTCAGCCTGGGATAGGCATAGTGTGGTCGGACCGTCTTGAACCCCACTGCGAGAAGATGGTCGGCCGGGAGCAGACAAGCGGGCTGCTTCCACCGAGCGTCCCCGAACGCCTCGATCGCCTTGAAACCCCGCCTCAGTACGTCCTTGGCCATGGTCTGCACCATCACCCGGCCCAGTCCCTGCCCCTGGTACCCCGGCATCAGCCAGGCTGTGATCAGCTGCACCGCGTCCGACGAGACAGGACTGGTGGGGAAAGCCGTCGAGCGCGGCACATACGCCGGTGGCGCGTACAGCATGAAACCCACCGGCACGTCATCGACATAGACGAGCCGCCCACAGGAGCCCCACTCCAACAGCACTGCCGATATCCAGGCTTCTTTCTCCAGATCGGGCCGACCCGCCTTCACAGCGGCGTCACCGCTGACAGGGTCGAGCTCCCAGAAGACGCATCTACGGCAGCGCTTCGGGAGATCCGGCAGATTATCCAGGGTGAGCGGAACGAGTTGACGCCCCATGGAGACATCGTATCCATGGGGCGTCGTACGGTGGTGTTCTTGGCTGTGTCCTCGGTGTGCTCAGGTTCCTCGGGTTCACTCGCCGCTGTCGTCGTCTCCTTGAGCAAGCTGCCGTTCCAGAAGCTGATTCTCACCGGGTGCGAACTGTCTCAGGATTCTCTCCAGATCCTCCATCGAGGCGAACTCGACGACGATCTTTCCCTTCTTCTGCCCGAGGTCCACCTTGACTCGGGTCTCGAAGCGGTCCGAGAGGCGGCTCGCCAGATGGTCCAGCGCGGGGGAGACCCGCTTGCCGGCCCGTGCCCCCCGAGCCCGGCTCTTCCCCTTCGGCGTGGTGTCCATCACGGCCACGATCTCCTCGACCGCCCGCACCGACAGCCCCTCGGCCACAATGCGGTGAGCGAGACGGTCCTGCTCCTCGGAGTCCTCCACCGAGAGCAGCGCACGCGCATGCCCTGCAGACAGCACTCCGGCCGCCACACGACGCTGCACCGAAGGTGAGAGACGCAGCAATCGGAGTGTGTTCGAGACCTGGGGGCGCGACCGGCCGATACGGTCCGCCAGCTGATCATGGGTGCAGTCGAAGTCCTTCAGCAGCTGGTCGTAGGCCGCCGCCTCCTCCAGAGGATTCAGCTGCGCCCGGTGCAGATTCTCCAGCAGGGCATCCAGAAGGAGCTTCTCGTCCTCCGTAGCCCGGATGATCGCCGGAATCCGCTCCAGACCCGCTTCCCGGCAAGCCCTCCAGCGACGTTCGCCCATGATGAGCTCATACTGTTCCGGGCCCGTCTGCCGAACGACCACCGGCTGGAGAAGCCCCACCTCCTGGATAGAGGTCACCAGCTCCGCCAGAGCGTCCTCGTCAAACACTTCCCGCGGCTGCCGGGGGTTCGGAGTGATCGCATCGACCGGCACCTCGGCGAAGTGAGCTCCTGTCGCCTCACCGCTCACAGCGCCGTCCGCAGCACCACTCATGGCCTCGGTTTCACGTGAAACTCCACCACCATGCCGCCCATCCCCATCGGGGGGATTGGTCACCTTGGCCGCCGCCACACCGCGTCCCGGAGTCAGCACCGGAACAGCGGTCGGAGAAAGCGCGCCATTCTCTCCCACCACGGGGGTGACACTGTCGTCCGGTCCCGTCGGCGCCGCGGGAATCAGCGCGCCGAGTCCTCGACCCAGCCCTCTACGTCGTTCCGTCACTGAGTCCCCTCCACCATGTGCTGTTCCTGCTGCTTGCCAGCGCCTCGCAGCGCGATTTCCCTGGCCGCCTCCAGATAGGAGAGCGAGCCACTGGAACTTGGATCGTAAGTGAGCACCGTCTGCCCATAACTGGGCGCCTCCGAAATACGCACCGACCGAGGGATGTTGGTACGCAGGACCTCCTTGCCGAAGTGTCCCCGCACCTCCTCCGCCACCTGGGAGGCCAGCCGCGTACGGCCGTCGTACATCGTCAGCAGAATCGTCGAGACATGAAGCTTGGGGTTGAGGTGCCCCTTGACCAACTCAACGTTCCGCAGAAGCTGCCCCAGCCCTTCGAGGGCGTAGTACTCACACTGAATCGGGATGACCACCTCCGCACCGGCGACCAGCGCGTTGACGGTCAGCAGACCGAGCGAGGGCGGGCAGTCGATGAAGATGTAGTCCAGTGGCTGCTCATAGGCGGAGATCGCCTTGTGCAGACGACTCTCCCTCGCCACCAGTGACACCAACTCGATCTCCGCACCGGCAAGGTCGATCGTGGCCGGAGCGCAGAAGAGCCCTTCCACCTCCCTCACCGGCTGGACGACATCGGAGAGCGGCTTGCTGTCCACCAGAACGTCGTAGATCGACGGCACCTCGGCGTGGTGATCTATCCCCAAGGCGGTGGAGGCATTGCCCTGGGGATCCAGGTCGATCACCAGGACCCGGGCACCGTGCAGGGCCAGAGAGGCGGCGAGGTTGACCGTGCTCGTGGTCTTGCCCACCCCGCCCTTCTGGTTGGCAACCACCATCACCCGGGTCTCCTCGGGCCTGGGGAGACCCTCACCAGCACGGTTCATCGCCTCGACCGCCTGCTGAGCGGCACGGCCGACGGGGGCGGAGACATCCCCTTCGTACCGGGGAGAGGCATCCATCGGAGGCGGTGTCTCACTCATCGTTTCACGTGAAACATCCACCGCTTGAGAACGGGGACCCGGGACCGGATCGGTCATCGGTCCCGGGATATGGCCGTCGGACCGCAACGGTTCACTCTCCTCGACGTCAGGCTCGCAATGAGAAGAGCCTGCCATGCTCCCCGGGTCGGGAACCAGCGAGCCCCGCTCATCTGTGGATGAATCCACCTCTGAGCGGGGCTCGGATGGGTCTGACGCGTCAGTCGCGCGCCCTCGACGGATGAATCCATGCAGAAAGCGACGTTTCACGGGAAGCACGATGCATCCACGCCCGCCCTCGGACGCGACGACACTCCGCACGGCTCGTCTTTGGCGACTCTACGGAGTAACGGGGGTCGCCTTCAGGGACACCGCCGGTCTCCGGGAGTCACCGTCGGCGACGCGCCGCGCTCCGCGAGCGCCCAGCTCTGGCGGCTTTCGCCTTCTTGGCTGCGAAGCGCACCCCACCCGGACTCTCGCCGACCTCGACACGGACCACAGTGGCAGACGGCTCCACCATGCCCTCACCGACACGGAGCACTGAGGCATCCACCGCGCCGAGTTTCTGAAGCGCGGACCGCGCCGTCTTCAGCTCCTCCTCCGCAGTGTCTCCCTTGAGGGCCAGCATCTCACCGTACGGCCGCAGCAGCGGTACACCCCAGCCGGCGAGCCGATCCAGCGGAGCCACGGCGCGGGCCGTCACCACATGCACCGGAGACAGCGACCCCAGAACCTCCTCGGCCCTGCCCCGCACCACCGACACATGGTCCAGCCCCAGCAGCTCGACGACCTCCTGAAGGAAGGTCGTACGCCGCAGCAGCGGCTCCAGCAACGTGATCCTCAGGTCCTGCCGCACCAGTGCGAGGGGAACACCCGGCAGGCCGGCGCCGGAGCCGACGTCGCAGACCGTCACGCCGTCGGGCACGACCTCGGAGAGCACCGCGCAGTTCAGCAGGTGACGCTCCCACAGCCGGGGTACCTCACGCGGCCCGATCAGTCCACGCTTGACCCCGACCTCCGCCAGCAGTTCCGCGTAGCGGACAGCGTCCTCGAAGCGGTCACCGAAAACCTCCCGCGCCACCTCGGGCGCGGGAGGCAGGGGCGACGACACGGCGTCCGTCACGGCAGCACGACCACGCAGCGCTGCGGTTCCTCGCCCTCGGACTCACTGCGCAGCCCCGCCGCGGCCACCGCGTCGTGCACCACCTTGCGCTCGAAAGGCGTCATCGGCTTCAGCTTCACCGGCTCACCGGTACGCTGCACCTCCTTGACCGCCTTGGTGCCCAGCTCCGACAGCTCCTCGCGCTTGCGGGCACGGTAACCGGCGATGTCCAGCATCAGCCGGCTGCGGTCGCCGGTCTCGCGGTGCACCGCGAGCCGTGTCAGTTCCTGCAGCGCCTCCAGCACCTCACCGTCCCGGCCGACGAGCTTCTGCAGGTCCCGGCTCTCTCCGTCACTGATGATCGACACAGCGGCGCGGTCGCCCTCGACGTCCATGTCGATGTCGCCGTCGAGGTCCGCGATGTCGAGGAGCCCCTCGAGATAGTCGGCCGCGATCTCACCCTCCTGCTCAAGGCGGGTCAGGGTGTCGGTGCCCTCTGCGGTCGTGTCCGTCACGAGTGGACTCCTTCTTACTTCTTGGACGGGTGCTTGGAACGCTGCGAGCCCTTGCGCTGTCCGGGCTTCCTCTTCGGCTGCTGCCCGGGCCGTACCGACGGGGAGTCGGAGGCCTCCTTGCTCAACGAGGTCTTCTGCCCGGTGGCCTTCTTCTCCTTGGCCTCCGCCTCCGCCTGGGCCGCGGCGGCCTGGCGCTGCGCCTTGGTCATGCGCTTGGGCTGCTGGCGGTTGGCACGGGCGGCCTCGACGGCCTTCTTGGTCTCGGCCTCCGCCGGGTCCTCCTTGAGCTTGCCCTTGGCCCGCAGCTTCTCCTGACGCTGCTTGTAGGCCAGCGAGCCCGGCGTCGGGTTGCGCTTGATGATGTACATCTGCTGCCCGAGGGTCCACACGTTGGTGGTCAGCCAGTAGACGAGAACACCGACCGGGAAGTTGATGCCGAAGACGGCGAAGATGATCGGGAAGACGTACATCAGCATCTTCTGCTGCTGCATGAACGGCGTCTTCACCGTCAGGTCGACGTTCTTCGTCATCAGCTGGCGCTGCGTGTAGAACTGCGACGCCGACATCAGCAGAATCATGATGACCGTGACCACGCGCACGTCGGTCAGCGAGGCGCCCAGCGCCTGGACCTTCTCGGCGCTGTCCATGAACCGGGTCGCGATCGGAGCCCCGAAGATGCTCGCGTTACGGGCGCTCTCCACCAACTGATCGCCCATGACGCCGACCTCTTGGTCGTTGGCGATCTTGTTCAGCACCTGGTAGAGCGCCAGGAAGAACGGGGACTGCGCCAGGATCGGAAGGCAGCTGGAGAGCGGGTTGGTACCCGTCTCCTTGTACAGCTTCATCATCTCTTCCGACTGGCGCTGTCGGTCGTTCTTGTAGCGCTCCTGGATCGCCTTCATCCTCGGCTGGAGCGCCTGCATGTTCCGCGTCGCCTTGATCTGCTTCACGAAGAGCGGGATCAGGGCGATGCGGATCACGATCACCAGCGAGACGATGGACAGACCCCAGGCCCAGCCACTGTCCTCGTCGAACACGAGGCTGTACAGCTTGTGGAACTGGACGATGATCCAGGAAACAGCGTTATAGAGAGGACCGAGGATCGTGTCGATCGTGTCCACGAGTCAGGCTCCTTGGGCATTGGACTGGGACCGGTGCTGCCAGCGGTCACGCATCCGCTGGTGCCAGACCGGATGCTTCCGGGCGGGAACGTGGTCGACCCCACCGGGCGACCATGGATTGCAGCGCAGGATGCGCCAGGCTGTCAGCGCCGCCCCCTTCACCGCGCCGTGCCGTCGGATGGCTTCGTAGCCGTAGTGCGAGCACGACGGGTAGTACCGGCACACCGGGCCGAGCAGTGGGCTGATGGTCCACTGGTACAACTTGATCAACCACAGCAGCGGATATTTCACGACGGGCCTCCAAGCAGCCGCTGCAGTGCGGTGTCCAGATCGCGGGCCAGCCTGTCGTGGTCCGCCTCGCCCGCACCGGGCAGCGCCCGTATGACCATCAGGCTACCGGGCGGCAGAAGGTCGAGCCTCTCCCGGACCAGATGACGCAGTCGCCGCTTCACGAGGTTACGGACCACCGCGTTGCCCACCGCCTTGCTCACGACGAAACCCGCACGCGCCGGGGGAGGTACTCCCCCGGCGGCGTGCGGGTCCTTGCGTTCCCCGGAATCGCTCCGGGGAGACGCCCTGCGCAGATGGACGACGAGGAGCGGGCGTCCGGCCCGGCGTCCTCGGCGTACCGCGGCCGCGAAATCCTCGCGCCGCCTCAGCCGGTTCTCGGTGGGCAGCACGTCACGGATCCGCGGTCTGACTCGTCGGGTCGGTCAGGCCGACAGACGGGCGCGGCCCTTGCCGCGGCGGGACGCGAGGATCGCGCGTCCGGCGCGGGTCCGCATCCGCAGACGGAAACCGTGGGTCTTCGCGCGGCGGCGGTTGTTCGGCTGGAAGGTGCGCTTGCTCACTCGGGGCTCCAGGAATGCTTGTGTCTCGTACGAGACGCGTGGGGCGCCGACTGGCTGTCACCGTGCGCCCACGAGTAGCTCGCAACGCCCGAGTGCACCGCTTCTGTGATCACCAGGATCTTGCCCATCGGAGGCAGGCGGCAGCAGCCATCGACAACTCGACCTGGTTACGGTACGCGCGCCCGCGCCATCAGGTCAAACCAGGGCCGGCCGGGGGGTTCTGTACACAGCCTGTGGACAACGACTTGAACCACACATGCCGCGCTGACTACCGTGGCTGAACTTCCGTTTCCTCCCGACCGTCCCAAGCACCACACATGGGTGGGACTGTCGAAGCCCGAACAACCCCACCCAGTGAGTGAGTGAGTGAGTGAGCGTGCCCTGTGGCTGACCTGCCTGCCGATCTTGCCGCAGTGTGGCCACGCGTGCTGGAGCAGCTCCTCGCCGACGGCCAGGGGGTCGAGGCCAAGGACCAGCGGTGGCTCAGAGACTGCCAGCCCCTGGTGCTGGTCTCCGGCACCGCGCTGCTCGGCGTGCCCAACGAGTACGCGAAGGGCGTACTGGAGGGGCGGCTCTCCCCGCTGATCACCGACGCGCTCAGCCGCGAGTGCCAGCAGCCGATCCGTCTCGCGATCACCGTCACCGGGCCGGCCCCCGAGCCCCGGGCTCCGGCTGCTCCCACCCCGCCGGCGCACCCGGAGCCGCCGCAGCACCGCAGGCCGGCGCCGCACCAGCAGCCGCTGCACTTCGACGAGCCCCGCTACGACGCTCCGCAGCACGGCGGCCGGCACGCCCGGCAGCACGGTGGACCCCAGCACGAGGACCGGCAGCAGGAGCTCGAGCTGCCCAGCGCACGGCCGGCGTACCCGGACTATCCGCACGCCCCTCAGCAGCACCAGCCGGGCGCCTGGCCCCGCCCACAGGACCCCGACGCCTGGCAGCCGCCGCACGACCCGTACCAGTCGCAGAGCCCGTCGTACGAGCCGCCCTCCTACGGCGGCCGGCGCCACGCCTCCCCCTACGACCAGCCGTCGGTGCCCCGTTACGACGGCGCCCGGGGCACAGGCCGCGACCCCCAGCAGCTTCCCGCGCCCAGCGGTGCCCCCGGCCCGCTCGCCGCTCAGCCCGCGCCCGCGACCGGCCCCGGTGAGCCGACGGCCCGGCTGAATCCGAAGTACCTCTTCGACACCTTCGTCATCGGCGCCTCCAACCGCTTCGCGCACGCCGCCGCGGTGGCCGTGGCCGAGGCGCCGGCCAAGGCGTACAACCCGCTGTTCATCTACGGCGAGTCCGGGCTGGGCAAGACGCACCTGCTGCACGCCATCGGGCACTACGCCCGCAGCCTCTACCCGGGCACCCGGGTGCGGTACGTGAGCTCGGAGGAGTTCACCAACGAGTTCATCAACTCCATCCGCGACGGCAAGGCGGACGCGTTCCGCAAGCGCTACCGCGACATGGACATCCTGCTGGTCGACGACATCCAGTTCCTGGCGAGCAAGGAGTCCACCCAGGAGGAGTTCTTCCACACCTTCAACACCCTGCACAACGCGAACAAGCAGATCGTGCTCTCCTCCGACCGGCCGCCCAAGCAGCTGGTCACCCTGGAGGACCGGCTGCGCAACCGCTTCGAGTGGGGTCTGATCACCGACGTCCAGCCGCCGGAGCTGGAGACGCGCATCGCGATCCTGCGCAAGAAGGCCGTCCAGGAGCAGCTGAACGCGCCGCCGGAGGTGCTGGAGTTCATCGCCTCGCGGATCTCGCGCAACATCCGCGAGCTGGAGGGCGCGCTGATCCGGGTCACCGCCTTCGCCAGTCTCAACCGGCAGCCGGTCGACCTGGGTCTGACCGAGATCGTGCTGAAGGACCTCATCCCCGGCGGCGAGAACGCCGCCCCGGAGATCACCGCGGCCAACATCATGGCGTCGACGGCCGACTACTTCGGGCTGACGGTGGACGACCTGTGCGGCTCCTCGCGCAGCCGCGTCCTGGTCACCGCACGGCAGATCGCCATGTACCTGTGCCGCGAGCTGACCGATCTGTCGCTGCCGAAGATCGGCGCCCAGTTCGGCGGCCGGGACCACACCACCGTCATGCACGCCGACCGCAAGATCCGCGCGCTGATGGCCGAGCGGCGGTCCATCTACAACCAGGTCACCGAGCTGACCAACCGCATCAAGAACGTCTGACGCGGCGCCGTCCCGCGATCACTTCGCCCCCAGGCGTCCCTCCGGACGCGGAAGCCCCCGAGGAGGCCCCTCCCGGGGGCTTGTCGCTGTTCGAATCCACAGACGGCAGAGTCGGTGATCCACAGATTCACCGACTTTCTTCCGTCCACACGCTGGGGACCGGCGGGTTGTCCCGATAGCGTCCACAGGCACGCCGCCCGATGATCGAATGGGCCTGGTCAGATGCCTGGGGATCTGTGGGCAGAAGTTTTCCACAAGCTGTGGACAGTGATTGCGCCCGCAAGCGGCGGATCGGATTGTCCACCGCCCGCCCACAGCCTCGGCCGCGTTGTGCACAGTTTTCACCGGCTTCTCCACAGAGCTGTCCACTGTTCGACAACATGGCGCGCGATGTCACCCCTCCGTGTGAAAGGCGTCACATGGAGGGTCTGGGTTGGGCTGTTGAGAAGGCGGGTAAAACTGTGGGCGGCCCTGGGGAGAAGTCGCGGATCGCTGTGCACGGGATGTGCAGAACTTTCCGTCGTCCACAGGAGCCCCCTGTTCGTCCACGTCCCCACCCACAGGGCCGGTGGACAAAACTTCCGGTCTGACCTGCGCGGATCGAGTTATCCCCGGTTTCCACAGGCCCTACTACTACGACCACGGAGATAAAGAGCGGACTTCGGTCGGAAACGGGCCCTGTGCACAACTCGGCCCGACCGCGCTTCGCGACCCTCCCGGCGACTTGACCCCGACCCGCTCCCGCTGTCAGCCGGGTGCGTCAGACTGGTCCCCGGCGACAAGCCGACGACGAAGACCAGCAAGGCGAGCAGCCAGCAACAGCGGGAGGCGGCTTAAGTGAAGATCCGGGTGGAGCGCGACGTCCTCGCGGAGGCGGTGGCCTGGGCGGCCCGCAGCCTGCCGGCCCGGCCCCCGGTGCCGGTCCTCGCGGGCCTGCTGCTGAGGGCCGAGGAGGGCTCGCTGAGCCTGTCCGGTTTCGACTACGAGGTCTCGGCACGGGTCTCGGTGGAGGCCGACGTGGAGGAGGACGGGACGGTCCTCGTCTCCGGCCGCCTGCTGGCCGATATCTCGCGAGCCCTCCCCAACCGCCCGGTGGAGATCTCCACAGACGGTGTACGGGTGAGCGTCGTCTGCGGATCCTCGCGGTTCACACTCCACACACTGCCTGTGGAGGAGTACCCGGCGCTTCCCCAGATGCCGAGCGCGACCGGCACGGTCCCGGGCGAGGTCTTCGCCGCCGCCGCGGCCCAGGTCGCCATCGCGGCCGGACGCGACGACACCCTGCCGGTCCTCACCGGCGTGCGGATCGAGATCGAGGGCGACACGGTCACCCTGGCCTCCACCGACCGCTACCGCTTCGCGGTCCGCGAGTTCCTGTGGAAGCCGGAGACGCCGGACGCCTCCGCGGTGGCCCTGGTCCCGGCCAAGACGCTGCTGGACACGGCGAAGTCCCTCAGCGGCGGTGACAACGTGACGCTGGCGCTGTCGGGCTCCGGCGCGGGCGAGGGCCTGATCGGATTCGAGGGCAACGGGCGGCGGACCACGACGCGGCTGCTCGAGGGCGACCTGCCGAAGTACCGCACGCTCTTCCCGACGGAGTTCAACTCCGTCGCGGTGATCGAGACGGCCCCCTTCGTGGAGGCGGTCAAGCGCGTGTCCCTGGTGGCCGAGCGGAACACCCCGGTGCGGCTCACCTTCGAGCAGGGTGTGCTGATCCTGGAAGCGGGATCGAGCGACGACGCACAGGCTGTGGAACGGGTGGACGCACAGCTGGAGGGCGATGACATCTCGATCGCCTTCAACCCCGGCTTCCTGCTGGAGGGGCTGAGCGCCATCGACGCCCCGGTCGCGCAGCTCTCCTTCACCACCTCGACCAAGCCCGCGCTGCTGAGCGGCAAGCCGGCGGTGGACGCGGAGGCGGACGAGGCGTACAAGTACCTGATCATGCCGGTGCGGCTGTCGGGCTGACCCGGTGGCGTGCGGCCGGGAGCCCGGTCCGTCCGGCCGGACCGGGCTCCGGGGCGTTTTCCCGGCTCGGTCGGCGCGCATACGAGCGGAGTGTGCCCGCAGCTGTGCGCCGCTCCCTCCGTCGTAGGCTCGTACCCGGGTACGCAACACCAGGACACCGAAGAAAGGCCCCCTGATGGAGCTCGGTCTCGTCGGTCTCGGCAAGATGGGCGGCAGCATGCGCGAGCGCATCCGCCGCGCAGGCCACACCGTCGTCGGATTCGACCGCAACCCGGACCTCGCCGACGTCCGCAGTCTCGAGGAGCTGGTGGACTCGCTGAAGGCGCCGCGGGTGGTGTGGGTCATGGTCCCGTCCGGCGGCCCGACACAGTCGACGGTCGACGCGCTGGGCGAGCTGCTCTCCCCCGGGGACGTGGTCGTGGACGGCGGTAACTCCCGCTGGACGGACGACGAGCGGCACGCCGAGGAGCTGGCGGCCAAGGGCATCGGCTTCGTGGACTGCGGCGTCTCCGGCGGCGTGTGGGGCCTGGAGAACGGCTACGCGCTGATGTACGGCGGTGACGCCGAGCATGTCGCGAAGGTGCGGCCGGTCTTCGACGCGCTCAAGCCGGAGGGCGAGTTCGGCTCCGTGCACGCCGGGAAGGTGGGCGCCGGCCACTTCGCGAAGATGGTCCACAACGGCATCGAGTACGCGATGATGCAGGCCTTCGCCGAGGGCTGGGAGCTGCTGGAGGCGGCCGAGGCCGTCACCGACGTCCGCGAGGTCTTCCGCTCCTGGCAGGAGGGCACCGTCATCCGCTCCTGGCTGCTGGACCTGGCCGTCCGCGCGCTGGACGACGACGAGCACCTGGGAGCGCTGCGCGGTTACGCGGCCGACTCCGGCGAGGGCCGGTGGACGGTGGAGGCGGCGATCGACCACGCCGTGCCGCTGCCCGCGATCACCGCGTCGCTGTTCGCCCGCTTCTCCTCGCGCCAGGACGACTCCCCGCAGATGAAGATGATCGCCGCGCTGCGCAACCAGTTCGGCGGCCACGCGGTGACCGCCGCGGCCGGCGGAGAGAAGGGCGCCGACGCGCCGGGCGCCGACGTCATCCCGCCCGTCGGCGGCTGACCGGCCCGAAGCACATCCGATGCACGTCACGCATCTGTCGCTGGCCGACTTCCGGTCCTACGCCCGGATCGAGGTTCCGCTCGATCCGGGCGTCACCGCTTTCGTCGGTCCGAACGGCCAGGGCAAGACCAATCTCGTCGAGGCGGTCGGCTACCTCGCGACGCTGGGCAGCCACCGGGTCTCCTCCGACGCGCCGCTGGTGCGGCAGGGCGCCGACCGCGCGGTGGTGCGGGCGGTGGTGCGGCAGGGGGAGCGGCAGCAGCTGCTGGAGCTGGAGCTGAACCCGGGGCGGGCCAACCGGGCGCGGATCAACCGCTCCTCGCAGGTCAGGCCGAGGGATGTACTGGGCATCGTGCGCACGGTGCTGTTCGCCCCGGAGGACCTGGCGCTGGTGAAGGGCGATCCCGGGGAGCGCCGCCGTTTCCTGGACGAGCTGGTGACGGCGCGCTCGCCGCGGATGGCGGGGGTGCGGTCGGACTACGACCGGGTTCTCAGGCAGCGCAACACCCTGCTGAAGACGGCGGCGATGGCGCGCCGGCACGGCGGGGGGTCCGGCGGCGGGGCACTGTCCACCCTGGAGGTGTGGGACCAGCATCTGGCCCGTGCCGGGGCGGAGTTGCTGGCGCACCGGACGTCGCTGGTGGCGGTGCTGGGACCGTTGGCGGACAAGGCGTACGAGCGGTTGGCCCCGGGCGGCGGGCCGGTGGTACTGGAGTACCGCTCACCGGTGGAGGGCGGTACGCGCGAGGAACTGTACGAGGGGCTGCTGGCCGCGCTGTCCCGGGCGCGTCGGCAGGAGATCGAGCGCGGTGTGACGCTGGTGGGTCCGCACCGTGACGATCTGGTGCTGAGGCTGGGGGAGTTGCCGGCCAAGGGGTACGCGAGCCACGGGGAGTCGTGGTCCTGTGCGCTGGCGCTGCGGCTGGCCTCGTACGACCTGCTGCGCGGTGAGGGCAACGAGCCGGTTCTGGTGCTCGACGACGTCTTCGCCGAGCTGGACGCCAGGCGGCGGGAGCGGCTGGCGGAGCTGGTGGCGCACGGCGAGCAGGTGCTGGTGACGGCGGCCGTGGAGGGGGATGTCCCCGAACTGCTGGCGGGGGCCCGGTACGCGGTCGGCGACGGGGAGGTGACCCGGTTGTGAGGCGGGACGACCGTCCGGACGGACGGAGCGGTGGCCCGTCCGGGATTCCTCCCGCCCCTCCGGGCGGGCGGGGGGGTTCCGCGGAGGTGCGGATTCCGGGGCCCGCGGCCGAGCCGTCGGGCGTCGATCTGGCCAGAGTGGCGCTGCGGGCCGCCCGGGAGCAGGCGAAGGCGCGCGGCAGTGCGGTGCGGCAGAGGCGGCAGGCGCGCACGGGCGGCGGCCCGCGGTCCGGGGCGCGGCGGGACGGCCGTGATCCGCTGCCGCTGGGGGCGGCGATCGAGCGCCTGAAGACCGAGCGCGGCTGGGAGATGCCGATGGCGGTCGGCGGTGTGATGGGCCGCTGGCCGGAGTTGGTGGGCCCGGAGGTGGCGCGGCACTGCGTGCCGCGGTCCTACGACGAGCAGGCGCGGGTGCTGTCGGTGCGCTGCGACTCGACGGCCTGGGCGACGCAGGTCCGGCTGCTGGCCCCGCAGCTCGTGGCGCGGCTGAACGCCGATCTCGGACAGGGGACGGTGAAGTCGATCAGGGTGCGGGGACCGGAGGCGCCGGACACCCGGCACGGTCCGCTGCGCGCGCCGGGCAGCCGGGGGCCGGGGGACACCTACGGCTGACTGACGGCCCGCGGATGGTTCCCGGAGTTCCGCAAGAGGTCGCTCCACCGTTCGGACAGGCCTCTGACCAGCACGGACACCCGGTGAGCGGAGGGAGGCGGCGCCCCTCGCCCCGTGAGTGCGCTCACAGTGACGGTCCATTGACGTGCCGAGGCGCTGAGGGCCGTCGTGAGCGTCCTGGGGGCCCGGCCCGCATATGGGGAGTCGGCGGACGCCGGTTCAGGGCGGCACATGCGGTCCCAGGTACCGGCAAACCCCCATCGATGTCAGTGGTACCGGTAGACTGGAGACACACCCGCCTTACTGCGGAACATGTCGAACGACGCAGCCGCTCCTGCCGTGCGGACAGGGTCGCCGGAAGGCCTCCGGGACCCTTCCCCCCGGTCGCAGGGGAAGGCTTGTGCTGTGCCAGAAAGGGCGCTTCGTGGCCGATTCCGGCAACTCCAACGAAACCATCCCCGCTTCCGGCGAGGAGTCCCCCGTCCCGCCCGCGACCCCGTCCGTCTCCGGAGCCGGTGGCGGCGAGCCGTCGTACGACGCCAGTGCGATCACGGTCCTCGAGGGCCTGGACGCGGTCCGCAAGCGGCCCGGTATGTACATCGGGTCCACCGGTGAGCGCGGTCTCCACCACCTCGTGCAGGAAGTGGTGGACAACTCCGTCGACGAGGCGCTGGCCGGACACGCGGACACCATCGACGTGACGCTGCTGGCCGACGGCGGCGTCCGTGTCGTGGACAACGGCCGCGGCATCCCGGTGGGCATCGTGCCCTCCGAGGGCAAGCCGGCCGTCGAGGTCGTGCTGACGGTACTGCACGCGGGCGGCAAGTTCGGCGGCGGCGGCTACGCGGTCTCCGGCGGCCTGCACGGTGTGGGCGTCTCGGTGGTCAACGCGCTGTCCACCAAGGTATCGGTCGAGGTGAAGACCGACGGCCACCGCTGGACGCAGGACTACAAGATGGGTGTGCCCACCGCTCCTCTCCAGCGGCACGAGGCCACCGAGGAGACCGGCACGACGGTCGTCTTCTGGGCCGACGGCGACATCTTCGACACCACCGACTACTCCTTCGAGACGCTCTCGCGGCGCTTCCAGGAGATGGCCTTCCTCAACCGCGGTCTGACGATCGCCCTGACCGACGAGCGGGCGGCGGCCAAGCAGACGGCCGGGGCCGACACCGCGGACACCTCCGAGGACGACAAGCCGCGCCACGTCCGCTACCACTACGAGGGCGGCATCTCGGACTTCGTCCGCCACCTCAACTCCCGCAAGGGCGAGCCCGTCCACCCCTCGGTGATCGACATCGAGGCGGAGGACAGGGAGCGCAGGATCTCGGTGGAGATCGCGATGCAGTGGAACACCCAGTACACCGAGGGTGTCTACAGCTTCGCGAACACCATCCACACCCACGAGGGCGGTACCCACGAGGAGGGTTTCCGGGCCGCGCTGACCGGTCTGGTCAACCGCTACGCCCGCGACAGGAAGCTGCTGCGCGAGAAGGACGACAACCTCACGGGTGAGGACATCCGCGAGGGTCTGACGGCGATCATCTCGGTGAAGCTGGGCGAGCCGCAGTTCGAGGGCCAGACGAAGACGAAGCTGGGCAACACCGAGGCCAAGACCTTCGTCCAGAGGATCGTCCACGAGCACTTCGGCGACTGGCTGGACCGCAACCCCAACGAGGCCGCCGACATCATCCGCAAGGGCATCCAGGCCGCCACGGCGCGTGTCGCGGCCCGCAAGGCGAGGGACCTCACCCGCCGCAAGGGCCTGCTGGAGACGGCCTCGCTGCCGGGCAAGCTGAGCGACTGCCAGTCCAACGACCCGTCCGAGTGCGAGATCTTCATCGTCGAGGGGGACTCCGCCGGCGGCTCGGCCAAGTCCGGCCGCAACCCGCAGTACCAGGCCATCCTGCCGATCCGCGGCAAGATCCTGAACGTGGAGAAGGCGCGGATCGACAAGGTTCTGCAGAACCAGGAGGTCCAGGCGCTGATCTCGGCCTTCGGCACCGGGATCCACGAGGACTTCGACATCGCCAGGCTCCGCTACCACAAGATCATCCTGATGGCCGACGCGGACGTCGACGGCCAGCACATCAACACCCTGCTGCTGACGCTGCTGTTCCGTTTCATGCGGCCGCTGGTCGAGGCCGGCCACGTCTACCTGTCCCAGCCGCCGCTCTACAAGATCAAGTGGTCGCGCGACGAGTTCGAGTACGCGTACTCCGACCGCGAGCGCGACAGCCTGATCCGCCTGGGCCGCGAGCAGGGCAAACGCATCAGGGAGGACTCGGTCCAGCGCTTCAAGGGTCTGGGCGAGATGAACGCCGAGGAGCTGCGCGTCACCACCATGGACCAGGCCCACCGGGTGCTGCGTCAGGTGACGCTGGACGACGCGGCCGCCGCCGACGACCTGTTCTCGATCCTGATGGGCGAGGACGTGGAGGCGCGGCGCTCGTTCATCCAGCGCAACGCCAAGGACGTGCGCTTCCTCGACATCTGAGTCGGCCGTACGCCGCTCAACGAAGGGATTGACCAGTAATGGCCGACGAGACCACCCCTGCCCCGACCGAGGGCGACGCCGCCCCCGCCCCCCTGGCGCCGCCCCCGGGCACCCCCGTGGTCGACGAGAGTGCCGGACTCCGGGTGGAGCCGGTCAGCCTCGAGACCGAGATGCAGCGCTCGTACCTCGACTACGCGATGAGCGTGATCGTCTCGCGTGCGCTGCCGGACGTGCGCGACGGGCTCAAGCCGGTGCACCGCCGTGTGCTGTACGCCATGTACGACGGCGGCTACCGGCCCGAGAAGGGCTTCTACAAGTGCGCCCGCGTCGTCGGCGACGTGATGGGCACCTACCACCCGCACGGTGACACCTCCATCTACGACGCCCTGGTCCGGCTGGCCCAGCCGTGGTCGATGCGGATGCCGCTGGTGGACTCCAACGGCAACTTCGGCTCGCCGGGCAACGACCCGGCCGCGGCCATGCGCTACACCGAGTGCAAGATGGCGCCGCTGGCCATGGAGATGCTCCGGGACATCGACGAGGAGACCGTCGACTTCCAGGACAACTACGACGGCCGCAACCAGGAACCGACCGTCCTGCCTTCGCGCATCCCCAGTCTGCTGGTCAACGGCTCGGCGGGCATCGCGGTCGGCATGGCCACCAACATCCCCCCGCACAACCTGCGCGAGGTGGCCTCCGGCGCCCAGTGGTACCTGGAGCACCCCGAGGCCACGGGCGAGGAACTGCTGGAGGCGCTGCTGGAGCGGATCAAGGGCCCGGACTTCCCGTCCGGCGCGCTGGTGGTGGGCCGCAAGGGCATTGAGGAGGCGTACCGCACCGGCCGCGGCTCGATCACGATGCGCGCGGTGGTCGAGGTGGAGGAGATCCAGGGCCGCCAGTGCCTGGTCGTCACCGAACTGCCCTACCAGGTCAACCCGGACAACCTGGCGCTGAAGATCGCCGAGCTGGTCAAGGAGGGCAGGGTCGCCGGCATCGCGGACGTCCGGGACGAGACGTCCTCGCGCACCGGCCAGCGGCTGGTGATCGTCCTCAAGCGTGACGCGGTCGCCAAGGTCGTGCTGAACAACCTGTACAAGCACACCGATCTGCAGACCAACTTCGGCGCCAACATGCTGGCCCTGGTCGACGGGGTGCCGCGCACGCTGTCGCTGGACGCGTTCATCCGCAACTGGGTCACCCACCAGGTCGACGTCATCGTCCGCCGCACCCGCTACCGGCTGCGCAAGGCCGAGGAGCGTGCCCACATCCTGCGCGGTCTGCTCAAGGCGCTGGACGCGATCGACGAGGTCATCGCCCTGATCCGGCGCAGCAACACCGTCGAGGTGGCGCGCGGGGGCCTGATGGAGCTGCTGGCCATCGACGAGATCCAGGCGAACGCGATCCTGGAGATGCAGCTGCGCCGCCTGGCCGCCCTGGAGCGGCAGAAGATCACCGCCGAGCACGACGAGCTCCAGGCGAAGATCGACGAGTACAACGCGATCCTGGCCTCGCCCGAGCGGCAGCGGCGGATCATCGGCGAGGAACTGGCCGCGATCGTCGACAAGTACGGCGACGACCGGCGCAGCAAGCTGGTGCCCTTCGAGGGCGACATGTCCATCGAGGACCTGATCGCCGAGGAGGACATCGTCGTCACCATCACGCGCGGCGGTTACGTCAAGCGCACGAAGACCGACGACTACCGTTCGCAGAAGCGCGGCGGCAAGGGTGTGCGCGGGACGAAGCTCAAGGAAGACGACATCGTCGACCACTTCTTCGTCACCACCACCCACAACTGGCTGCTGTTCTTCACCAACAAGGGCCGCGTCTACCGGGCGAAGGCGTACGAGCTGCCGGACGCCGGGCGGGACGCGCGCGGCCAGCACGTGGCGAACCTGCTGGCGTTCCAGCCGGACGAGACGATCGCCCGGATCCTGGCGGTCCGGGACTACGAGGCCGCGCCGTACCTGGTGCTGGCCACCAAGTCGGGCCTGGTGAAGAAGACCCCGCTGAAGGACTACGACTCGCCCCGTTCCGGCGGAGTCATCGCCATCAACCTCCGGGAGCTGGAGGGCGGCGGCGAGGACGAGCTGATCGGCGCGGAGCTGGTCTCGTCCGAGGACGACCTGCTGCTGATCAGCCGGAAGGCGCAGTCGATCCGGTTCACCGCCACCGACGACGCGCTGCGCCCGATGGGGCGTGCCACATCCGGTGTGAAGGGCATGAGTTTCCGCGAAGGGGACGAACTGCTCTCGATGAACGTGGTGCGAGCCGGTACGTTCGTGTTCACCGCCACCGACGGCGGGTACGCGAAGCGCACGGCCGTGGACGAGTACCGCGTGCAGGGCCGCGGCGGTCTGGGCATCAAGGCGGCCAAGATCGTGGAGGACCGCGGTTCGCTGGTGGGGGCCCTGGTGGTCGAGGAGACGGACGAGATCCTCGCCATCACCCTCGGCGGCGGCGTGATCCGTACGCGGGTCGCCGAGGTCAGGGAAACCGGACGTGACACCATGGGCGTCCAATTGATCAACCTCGGCAAGCGCGACGCCGTGGTCGGTATCGCACGCAATGCCGAGGCCGGCCGCGAGGCCGAGGAGGTCGAGGCGGAGACCGGTGCCGGGGACGGTGCCGCGGATTCCGCGCAGGAGCCTTACCCGGAGACGGCCGCCGAGACGGCTCCGGACAACGAGGAGTAGACAGAACGTGAGTGGAACCGCGGGCGCCGCCAGGGGCGGCGACGATGACGGCGGCGCCCGTGGACCGGCCGCTGACGACGCTCGACGACAGGGCGAATCCCACCGTGGGGGAACAACCGTGACCAGTGCCCACCCGCAACCGCAGCCGCATGCCCAGCAGCACGCGGGCACGCCGCAGCCGCACCGGCCGCCGCAGGCGTACCCGCCCCCGCCGGGCGGCGCCCCGCCGCCGCGCGCCGTCCGGGACGGACGGGAGGAGCGGGACGACCTCCGGCAGGACGTCACGCGCCGCCCGCGCACCGGCGCCCGTACCGTCCCCAGGACGCGCAGGGCGCGGCTGAAGGTGGCCAAGGTCGACCCGTGGTCGGTGATGAAGGTCGGCTTCCTGCTGTCGATAGCGCTGGGCATCTGCACGGTCATCGCGGTGGCCGTGCTGTGGACGGTGATGGACGCCATGGGCGTGTTCGCGGCCGTCGGCGGGACGGTCAGCGAGGCGACCTCCACGGACAGCGACGGTGGCTTCGACCTCCAGGCGTTCCTGTCCCTGCCCCGGGTGCTGACCTTCACCTCGGTGGTGGCGGTGATCGACGTGGTGCTGTTGACGGCCCTGGCCACGCTGGGGGCGTTCATCTACAACATGTCGGCCGGCCTCGTCGGCGGTGTCGAGGTGACCCTCGCGGAGGACGAGTGACCCCCGGGATCCTCCCGGGCGCCGCACCGGAGCGGCCGCGGAACAACGCGATTTTGGCACGCGGCTGAAGTGCGCTAATCTTTCGGTGCAGCGCGGGGCTATAGCTCAGACGGTTAGAGCGCTTCCCTGATAAGGAAGAGGCCACAGGTTCAAGTCCTGTTAGCCCCACATGGCGAACCGAACGCCCGGACCCTCTCCGGAGGGGCCGGGCGTTCGGCGTTCGGCCCCTCCGGAGTGCGGGGTGGCGGGCGCCGCCCGCCCGGGTCGGTCGCTCTGCCGAGATGCCCGCTTGGGTATCATCGGGCGCCAGTAGGTCCCAACGTCTAGAAGGACGAGGTAGCGCGGTGAAGAAGCTCCTCCTGATCGCACTGGCCGCCGTCGGCGGGCTCCTCGTGTACCGCCAGATCCAGGCGGATCGCGCCGAGCAGGATCTGTGGACGGAGGCGACCGACTCCGTGCCCGCGGGTTCGGGCGTCTGAGAGCAACCAGTACTTCGCGCGAAGCCCCGGCCGGTCCCGGCCGGGGCTTCGCCGTCTCCGTGTACGGGAGCCGGGCATCCCGGTACCGGCGCGCGTGTCGCGGTATCGTGACGCAGCCCTCTTGATGTACGCATTAGCAAATGCATGTGATGCTTCCGCAGGGTATCGGAGAGGCGCGTCCGAAGGGGACAAGGCGCATGGCGCCACTCCACCGCCGCATGGCCGCGGCGTTGAGCTGCGGAATGCTTCTCGCGCTGATCGCGGCACCGCTCGCCGCCGCCGCTTCCCGGGAGGTTCCCGTGGCACCGCGAACGGTTGCGGAAGACAACGCCTCACTGGTGATGGTGCTGGACTCATCCGGTTCGACGGCCGAGGACGACGGCTCGGGCACCACCCGCATCGAGTCCGCCCGCCGGCGGCTACCGCATGGAGGCGGTGATCGGCGAGGAGAGGGCCGGTCCGGAGGACGGCGAGCCGCCGTGCGCGAGCGGGACGGGGAGCGGGGCACCGAGCGGGATGGTGGACAGGACACCGGGCGGGACGGCGAGGGCACGCGGAAGGAAGCCGGGGCCGCCCGGGACGGTTCGGGTTCCGGAGGTGCAGGATGGTCCGGTCCGGCCGTCGCGGTGGCGGCCGGGACGGTGACGGGGCCGGCGATCGCGCCGGCGGTCGTGTACACGCGGCTGCGCGGGCGTACGGCGGCACACGCGGGAGCGGCGAAGGGCGCCGGCGGCACGGAGAACGGCACGACGGAGGGTGGCGCGTGGTGAAGGGGCGGGCAGGACGCACGATGAGGAGCTCACTGGCCGCCGCGGCGGCGCTGTGCGCGGTCGCGGCACCGCCGGGCGCCGCGGCGGCCGCACCGTCGGACGGGCCGGACGACCCGCCCGCCTACGAGACGGCTCCGGGCGCCCAGCGCGTCGAGGGCGAGGAGAGCAGCGCGCACGGCCCGGCCATCGAGCCGGGCTTCCACACCGACGACATCGGTCCGGGCGAGCGGAGGTACTACAGCGTCACGCTGGACGGCGAGTCCAACGTCTGGATCTCCGCGACCGCCCTGCCCGAGCCCGGCAGCCGGGTCAGGAGCATGGACGGCATCGAGGTCACCCTGGAGTCGGCGGACGGTGACAACTGCGGTGACGGGGACGTGAGCTTCGGCTCCGACGACACGGCCCGGCCGATCGCCGACCTCGCCGGACGCATGATCAGGGAGGACGGCTACTGCCAGGAGCCGGGCGTCTACCACTTCTCCGTGGAGCGGGACAGCGACGAGACCGCCGACTCCACCCGCTGGCCCCTGGAGATCTCCTTCATGCGGGAGCCGGGGGTGCGCAAGCCGGCCTCCGAAGGCACGTCCGGGGCCGTGCCCGACGCCGCGACGCCGAGCCCGCCCGGCGCGCCGGAGGGGGAGACCAGGCCCATCGAGGGCGGCACCGGCTTCAACGACGCGCCCGGCATGGGGGAGGGCAACTGGAGCGACCGGCTGCGGCCCGGCGAGACCCGCTTCTACAAGGTGCCGCTCGACTGGGGCCAGCGGCTCCACACCCGGGTGGAGTTCGGCACGGCCAGGGCCAGGGGTGGCGGTGCCTCGTACGTCGGCGGCGCCTTCCGGGTGGACTTCTACAACACCGCCCGCGGGCGGATCGGCACCGACGGGGTGGGCTACCGGCCCGACAAGCCCGCCGCGTACCGGCTGGACGGGCAGCGCGTCGCCTTCGCCAATCGCTTCGACGGCGGCACGGAGCTCGGTGGGACGCGCTTCGCCGGCTGGTACTACATCGCGGTGCACGCGAACGGGAAACTCGCCGAGTCCGTCGAGGGCACGGTGCCGGTGGTGCTGCGCACCACGGTCGTGGGCGAGCCGGAGGCCGGCCCCGAGTACGAGGGGAACGCCGAGGAGGCGGGTTTCGCGGTCACCGAGGGCGACCGCGAGGCCGCGGCCGAGGGACTGAGCCGGTCGGCCGCGGAGAGCGGCGACACCCTGCGGCTGCTGGGCTGGGCCGGGATCGGCGTCGGCACCGCGCTGATCCTGGGGCTCGGCATGTGGACGTTCCTCGCCCGGCGGAGCGCGGCCCGGGCCTGAGGCGCGGCCGGGTCAGGGCGCCAGGGTCAGAGCCCAGACACCGACGGCGATGAGGGCCAGGGCCAGCACCAGGAGCGGGGCCGCCACCTTCGGGGGCGGCCCCGGCCTGCGCGCCGCGGGGGCGGACGGCCGGGCGGCCGTGTAGGGCCGTGTCGGATTCGGAGGCGGCGTCGTCGGAGGCATACCGGCGGGGGGCGGCCCCGGGTACGTGTGCGGCCGAGGCCGCGGATACGGCTGGACGGGGGCGCCGGAGGACGCCTGCGTGGTCTCGTGCCCCACCGCCGGCGCGTGGGACCGCGCCTGGGCCCGGACCCCGGGATGGGCCGGTGCCGGGAACGGCGGGGCCTGCGGCGGTTCCCGGACGTACGCCGGCACGGGCGGGGGGAGGTGGAAGCTCCCGGTCTCGGAGGCGGGGAACGCCGCAGGCGCCTCGGCGCCGGCGGCCTCCCGGTCCTTCCCGCCGTCCGGGCCCGGCTCCGGCTCCGGTCCCCCGGCGTCCTCCGGACTCTCCGGGGCCTTTGAACCCTCCCGGTCCCGCGGCCCGTCCGGTCCGAATCCCGGCGGCAGCGGGCCGATCTGGTCGAATACCTCCACGGCCTCCTGCTCCGCCGCGGCGTCCGCCGGCAGCAGCTCCGCGGCGGACACCAGCGCCCTGCGTACGCCCGTCGCCGTACGGAAGCGGGCCTCCGGATCGGGGTGCAGCAGGGCGCCCAGCACCTGCCACAGCGGCTCGGGGATGTCCTGCGGCGCGGGCGGCATCCCGTGGACGTACGCCTCCACCAGCGCCTGGGAGTCGGGCTTCCGGCCGGTCAGCAGATACAGCGCCACCAGTCCGACCGCGTACAGGTCGGCGGGGAAGTCCGGCTCGGCGCCCATCAGCTGCTCGGGGGCGAAGTAGCCGGGCGTGCCGAGCACGTAGTCGGCCTCGGTCAGCCGCGGTTCGCCCTTGCGCATCGAGATGCCGAAGTCGGACAGCCGCAGATGGGGCCGGCCGGTGCCGGTTGCCTCCAGCAGGATGTTGGCGGGCTTGATGTCGCGGTGCACCACATCCTCGGCGTGGACCGCGGAGAGTCCCGACAGCAGCTGGTCGAGCAGTGTGCAGACATACACCGGGGGCAGGGGGCCGTAGTCCCCGATGAGGTGTGCGAGCGACCCGCCGCGGACCAGTTCCATGGTGAACAGGACCTTGTCGTCGTCGGCGGCCCAGCTCGTCGGGGCCAGGACGTGGGGGTGATCGATGCGCAGTGCCTGCTCGCGGACGAAGCGCAGCAGGGTGTGCGCGTCGCTCTGCTGGAGGACCTTGGCGGCCACGTAGCGCCCGCGCCGGTGGTCCCAGGTTCGCCAGACCGCGCCCACGCCGCCGCGTCCGATCGGGTCGACCAGTTCGTAACGACCCGCGAAGACCTCACCCATCGCGCTGTGCCCGCCTCGTCCCTCTGCCCGCCGGTCGCCTGCCCCGCTGTCGCCGTCGCCGTCGTCTCAGGCCTGGTGTGCCTCGTAGTGCCGGACCGCGTCGGCGGTCTTGCCCGCTCCGTACACCCTCAGGAACTCTGCCAGCTCCGGGTGGCTTCCGGCGAGGGAGTCGGAGGCCTCGATGATGTCGGCGGCGTCCGCGACCGAGCGCAGCAGCGCCTGGATCTCGCGCACGACGCGCTTGACGGTCGTGGCCTGGCCACCGGAGGGGGTGACATGGGTGGAGGAGGTCAGCACGTTGCCGCCCGCGGTGCGGCGGATCTCGTCCATGCGCTGGGTGGCCTCGACCGCGGTGACGATGCCCTTGCTGACGTCGGCGGCCAGTTCCTGCAGCGCCTGGACCCGCTGGACGACGGCGGGGTTGCCGATCTTCGCCCGCTGGCCGCTCATCAGCTGGGAGAGCATGGGGGCGGAGAGGCCGAGCACCGTGGCCAGCCGCGCCTGGTTGAGGCCGAGGTCGTCGATGAGCCGGCGGAAGAGGGTGCCCAGCGGTTCGCCGTACCACTGGCTCTGCAGTTCCCTCGCCCTGGCGGTCGCCTCCTGCTGTACTGCGTCCATCGCTCTCCCCTGTCTCCCCGTGTCCGCTTCGCTGGAGCGAACTTTCGGAGCATCCTACGGAGGCGGTGCGCGTGGAGCGATACCCGGTCGGAAGCAACCCCGGGCATTGGGTACTCTGTTCCATGGCGGGGCTTTAGCTCAGTTGGTAGAGCGCTGTCTTTGCATGGCAGATGTCAGGGGTTCGACTCCCCTAAGCTCCACACCACACAGGCCCGGGGGGGGGGGGGCCCCCCGGGCCCGCGGCCGCGGCGCCCCCGCCCCCCCCCCCCCCCCCCCCCCCCCCGGGCCTGTCGCGTGCCGTGCGGCTTTTGCGCGGCGGCGGACGGGCCGCACGCCGGGAGGGGGCGACCGCCGGCGCCCTCAGCGCTCCTCGTCCGACGGGGCGGCCTCGGAGGAGGTGCCCTGGGCGTCGGTCCGGGCGGCCGTCGCCCCGGCCGTCGGCCCGGCGGACCCGGTCCCCTCCATGACGGCCGCGTCCTCGCCGACCTCGGTGGCGGCCGGGGGCTCGACCAGCCAGTCGGGGCTGGACTGCTTCTCCCACCACTTCCAGAAGGCCGCCGCGCCGCCGGCGACGACACCGACCACCATCAACCGCCTGAACGCCCGGCCCCTGCGTGCCCGGCGGGCGTTGCGCCGCGCGAGCTTGCGGATGTCCTGGGCGGTCAGCTCGCCGCGCAGCGCGGCGACGGCCGCGGTGGAGCGGGCCACCGCCGCCTCCCGGACCGGACCGGCAGCGGCGCGGGCGGCCTCGACGCGGGGGGCCGCGTACTCACCCGCCGTACGAGCGGCCTCGCGGGTGCGGTGGGCGGCCCGGGCGGCGGCCATGTCGACCGCGGGGGGCAGGGTCTCGCGGGCTTGCTCCAGCCGCGGCGCGACACGGGCGGCGTACTGCCCGCGCACCGTGGACCGGGCCTGTCCGGCCGCGAGGGCCACCTTCGGCGCCACCACTTCCGCGGCGTGCCGCACGGTCTCCCTCGCGTTGTCGGTCGCGCTGCGCACGCTGTCCATGCGGGTCACGGGATCTCCTCCTCATCGGTGGCGTGTTTCTTCCGCCTTCCACCCATGCTGGAGATCATGCCTTCGCAATGGTGTCGAGGCATGTCCCAACGGGCATACGGGCTATGCCGTATTCGCTCCTTTCCGGCTTCCGCGTTCTTTCACCGCCCTTTCGGCGCCACCTCTGTGTCACCTCGGCGTCCTCTCGGTCCGGTCCCGTTCACCTCCGCACCCCCGCGGCTCCCCCGGGCCGCGGGGGCGCGGAGGCCCCGCGACCCGTCCGGCGCACCCCGCCGGACGGCGCCGGGGGTCCGGCTGTGCGAGGATCGGGGGGTTCCGAAAGTGCAGACGGAAGGCAGACCGTGGCCGAGCAGCTCTACGCCACCCTGAGGACCAACCAGGGCGACATCACCATCCGGCTCTTCCCGGACCATGCGCCGAAGACGGTCAAGAACTTCGTCGAACTCGCCGAGGGCAAGCGCGAGTGGACCCACCCGGCCACCGGGAAGAAGTCCACGGACCGGCTGTACGACGGCACGGTCTTCCACCGGGTGATCAGCGGCTTCATGATCCAGGGCGGAGACCCGCTGGGCAACGGCACCGGTGGCCCGGGTTACGAGTTCGGCGACGAGTTCCACCCCGACCTGGCCTTCAACAAGCCGTACCTGCTGGCGATGGCCAACGCCGGCCCGGGCACCAACGGGTCGCAGTTCTTCATCACCGTCTCCCCGACGGCCTGGCTGACCGGCAAGCACACCATCTTCGGCGAGGTCGCCGACGAGGCGGGGCAGCGGGTTGTGGACGCCATCGCGAGCACCCAGACCAACCAGCGCACCGACCGTCCGCTGCAGGACGTGGTGATCGAGTCGGTGGTCGTCGAGAAGCGCTGAGAAGCGCCGGCAAGCACCGGGAGACGCCGCCCGACGGGAACCCGCCGCCTTCTCCGTCCGTAGGACGGAGGGGCGGTGTTCTCCGCCCCCGTGGGTATGCCACGACCGTGGGCGGGGGCGTGCCGTGTCCGTCGTGAGGGGGCGTTGAGGTGGCCATGGAGGACCAGCAGGACGGGGCGCGGCCCGCGATGCCGCGC
Organism: Streptomyces sp. ATLC9; assembly: GCF_057196705.1. Taxonomy (NCBI): domain Bacteria; kingdom Bacillati; phylum Actinomycetota; class Actinomycetes; order Kitasatosporales; family Streptomycetaceae; genus Streptomyces; species Streptomyces sp. ATLC9. The sequence continues at coordinate 49,622 of NZ_JBXUOY010000007.1, forward strand.
TGCTACCGGCACCCGGACCGGGAGACCGGCATCTCCTGTGCCCGCTGCGACCGGCCGATCTGCCCCGAGTGCATGATCCCGGCCTCGGTCGGCTACCAGTGCCCCGAGTGCGTGCGCGGCGGCTCCGGCGGGGGACGCTCCGCGGGCGACGCCCGGCCGCGCACCCTGGCGGGCGGCGCCGTCGCGGCCGACCAGCGCCTGGTCACCAAGGTGCTGCTGGGGATCAACGTGGCGGTGTTCTTCGCGGTGCTCGCGGCCGACGACCGTTCGCTGCTCGGCGCGCTGACGATGCTGGGGTACGCCTACGATCCGGCGGCGGCCGGCTGGGCCGGAGTCGCGGACGGCGAGTGGTACCGCATGCTGACCTCCGCCTTCCTGCACCAGGAGATCTGGCACATCGGCTTCAACATGCTGGCGCTGTGGTGGCTCGGCCCGCAACTGGAGGCCGCGCTGGGCCGCTGGCGGTTTCTGGGGCTGTATCTGCTGTCCGCGCTGGGCGGCAGCGCGCTGACGTATCTGCTCGCCGCGCAGAACCAGGAGTCGCTGGGCGCCTCGGGCGCGATCTACGGGCTGTTCGGCGCCACCGCCGTGCTGATGCGGCGGATGCGGTACGACATGCGTCCCATCCTGGTGCTGCTGGCGATCAACCTGTTCATCACCTTCAGGTTCTCGGGCATCGCCTGGGAGGCCCACATCGGCGGCCTGGTGGTGGGCGCGGCGACCGCCTACGCGATGGTGCACGCCCCGCGTGCCCGGCGCGCGCTGGTGCAGTACGGGACCATGGCCGCGGTGCTGCTGGTGATCGCGGTCGTCTGCGTGGTCCGTACGGTGGAGCTGCTCGGCCGCTGACCGGCTGCCGCCGAGCGCCGTACGCGGAGCTGTGGCCAGAGGTTATCCACAACAGGTGACCGATCTTGTGCACGGTGTGGGCAGCTGCGGACACAGGCGCCCAGGACCCTGTGCACATGCGTGTTTCCCCAGGGAGGCAAGGGCTGATCCCAGGTACCTACCGGGGGTCGCCAGTCATAACGACAGACAGGCTGGAAAAGTTATCCACAGATCTTCTGAAGTTTTCCCAGGGCTGTGGAAGACCTGTGGATAACGCTGTCGCGGGGCGCACTCGCCCTGGTTGCGACGGTGGCTACTTCCACTGCGTGGAGACGACGAACCCCGCCGCGATGAAGCCGAAGCCCACCACGATGTTCCAGTTGCCGATCGACTGGACCGGCAGATCGCCCGTCGTCACATAGAAGACGACGATCCATGCGAGTCCGATCAGGAACAGCGCCAGCATCAGCGGTGCGACCCAGCTGCGCCCCGAGGTGAGGCTGATGTTCGCGGCCTTCTTCGCCGGCGGCGGCGTGAACTCGTCCTTCTTGCGGATCCGTGACTTCGGCACGAGGGACTCTCCTGTCGATGCGCTGCGTGACCGCGCGGGCCTGTTCGTGATGGCCCTTCCCCGGCGGCCGGAGTCCGGTCCGGGATCCGGAGGGAGGCCGGGGAGGGGACGATTCCTGGTTCCGCTAGCGTAGTACCTCCGCGCGCTGGAGGGAGACAAGGGTAAGGTGACCGATTCCCGCTTCCGGCCCGTCCGGCTCGCCACGGCGGGCGTCTTCGCCCTCGCCGGCTTCCTCTTCTGGATCAGCTTCAACACCGCCCAGGGCATCGACCTGCGCACCGACGACTCGATGCTGCGGCTGTCCGACCTCATCGAGGACCGCAGCGACGACATCGGGGCGCTGCACGAGTCCGTGGGATCCCTGCGCCGGGAGGTGAACGCCCTCGCCCGGCGCGACAGCGGCGGAACGGAGGCCGAGAAACGCGCCTTCGAGGAACTGGAGCGGGCCGCGGGGATGGAGAAGCTCTCCGGATCCGGTCTCACCGTCACCCTCGACGACGCCCCGCCCGACGCCGCCGCCCGCACGCCCGGCCTCCCCGAGCCCCAGCCCAACGACCTCGTCGTCCACCAGCAGGACCTCCAGGCCGTGGTCAACGCGCTGTGGGCGGGCGGGGCCGAGGGCATGAAGGTCATGGACCAGCGGCTGGTCTCCACCAGCGCGGTGCGCTGTGTGGGCAACACCCTGATCCTCCAGGGGCGCCTGTACTCCCCGCCGTACACCGTCACCGCCGTCGGCGACCCCGACCGGATGCGCGAGGCGCTGGAGGACGCGCCCGCCGTCCGCAGCTACCGCGAGTACGTCGACGCCTACGGCCTGGGCTGGTCGGTCGACGAGCACGACGCGGTGACCCTCCCCGGCTACTCGGGCACGGTCGACCTGACCCGGAGCACACCGGTGGACGAGGCGGCCGACGGCTGAACCCGGAGTGGGCTGCGACGCATTGCGGGGCTTGAGCCCCCCGGCGCGCCCGCGTACCCGTACTCTGGTTGCGCGAGTAACAGAAGGGACGGCTACACGGCATGTACGGCTGGATCTGGCGGCATCTGCCGGGCAACACGCTCGTACGGGGGCTGCTCTCGTTCGCGCTGGCCCTGGCGGCCGTCTACGTGCTCTTCCAGTACGTCTTCCCCTGGGCGGAGCCGCTGCTCCCGTTCAGCGACGTGACGGTCGACGAGGGCCGGGCCGGAGCGGGGCGGGAACGATGAGCGCGCGCGTCCTGGTCGTCGACAACTACGACAGTTTCGTCTTCAACCTCGTCCAGTACCTCCACCAGCTCGGCGCCGAGTGCGAGGTGCTCCGCAACGACGAGGTCCGCCCCGAGCACGCCGGGGACTCCTTCGACGGGGTGCTGCTCTCCCCCGGGCCGGGCACGCCCGAGGAGGCCGGCGTCTGCGTCGAGATGGTCCGGCACTGCGCCGCGACCGGTGTGCCGGTCTTCGGCGTCTGCCTGGGCATGCAGTCCATGGCCGTGGCGTACGGCGGCGTGGTGGACCGGGCACCGGAACTGCTGCACGGCAAGACGTCGCCGGTCAGCCACGGCGACGGCGGCGTCTTCGCCGGACTCCCCTCCCCCTTCACCGCCACCCGCTACCACTCGCTCGCCGTCGAGCCCGCCACCGTCCCGGCGGAGCTGGAGGTCACCGCGTGGACGGAGACGGGCGTGGTCATGGGGCTGCGTCACCGCGAACTGCCGGTGGAGGGCGTGCAGTTCCATCCCGAGTCGGTGCTCACCGAGTGGGGCCACCGGATGCTCGCCAACTGGCTCGCGGAGTGCGGTGACACCGGCGCCGTGGAGCGCTCGCGGGGGTTGGCCCCCGTGGTCGGGGCGTGACGGCCCTGCGTCCGGAGGGCACCCAAGGGGCTGACCCGCTCACCGGGCGCCACCGGGCCGGCCCGCCCGCCGACGCCCCTGCCGATCCCTACGCCGAGCAGGTGGGACACGCCGAGCAGCAGGCATTCGAGGCCGCGGTGGGGCGGCTCGCCGATCCGCTGAACGATCCGCTGCCGGGACAGGGGCCGATACCGGTACGGGGGGAGGAGCGGCCGGAGGCGTACGCGCCCCCCGGCGCCGAACCCCGTGCCGAGCCGTACGCGCCCGGTACCGACCGGCACGCGCAGGCGTACCGACCCGTCGTCCCCGGACCCGCGCCCGCACTCGACGACGAGACGATGACGCTGAGGCAGGCGCACCTCCCGGCGGACGAGACGATGGCGCTGCGCCGGGTGGAGGCCGTGCGCCCGGCACCGGGCGGGGAACCGCCCGCCCCGGCGCCCGTCCCCGGGCCCGTGACCGAATCCGCACCGGGGGCCGACGCACCCCGGCCC
>NZ_JBXUOY010000008.1:0-51023 GCF_057196705.1 Streptomyces sp. ATLC9
GGCCCCGGCAGCGCGGGGTGCGCCGTCTCGACCGGCGGCGGCGCCCCGTCGCGCGCCCGCAGCCAGGCGGTGGCCTCGGCGGGGGGCATCGCGGCCGACACCAGCCAGCCCTGTACGGCGTCGCAGCCCAGGTCGCGCAGGCGCTCCCAGGTCTCGTCGTCCTCCACGCCCTCGGCGACGACGAGCAGGCCGAGGGAGTGCGCGAGGTCCACCGTGCAGCGCACGATCTCGGCGTCCTCGGTGTCCACCGCCAGGCGGGCCACGAAGGAGCGGTCGATCTTCAGCTCGCTCACCGGCAGTCTCCGCAGGTGCACCAGCGAGGAGTAACCGGTGCCGAAGTCGTCCAGGGACATCCGCACACCGTGGCCGGTGAGCGCGGCGAGGGTGTCGGCGGCCTGCTGCGGGTCCTCCAGCAGGACGTGCTCGGTGATCTCCAGCTGGAGCGCCCCGGCCGGGACACCGTGCCGGGCCAGCCGGGCCGCCACCGATCCGGCGAAGCCGGGGCTGTGGACGTCGCGGGGCGAGACGTTGACGGCGACCGGCACGGTCAGGCCCCAGGAGCGCCAGCGGGCGACCTGGGCGAGCGCGGTCTCCAGCACGTAGTCGGTCAGGCGCGGCATCAGGCCGGAGGACTCCGCGATGGCGATGAACTCGTCCGGGGGCACCCTGCCCCGCTCGGGGTGCACCCAGCGCACCAGTGCCTCCAGCCCCGAGACGGAGCCGTCGAAGGCGACCTTGGGCTGGTAGTGCAGCTCGATCTCGCCCGCGTCCAGGGCGCGGCGCAGGTCCCCCAGCAGGCCCAGCCGGTCGGGTGTGTTGCCGTCGCGGGTGGCCTCGTACACCTCCACACCGCTGCGGTCGCGTTTGGCCTGGTACATCGCGACGTCGGCACGGCGCAGCAGGCCCTCCGCCTCGCCGGCGTGGTCGGGGAAGACCGCGACCCCCGCGCTGGCCTCCAGTTCCAGGGTCAGCCCGTCCAGGTCCAGCGGCGAGCCGAGAGCGGAGACGAGGGCGCGGGCGATGCGCTGTGCGCTGGTGGGCGAGTCGGCGAGGGGGAGCAGTACGGCGAATTCGTCGCCGCCGAGCCGGGCCACCTCGGCGCCCCGGGGCAGCGCGGCCCGCAACCGGTCCGCGATCTGCAGCAGCAGCCGGTCGCCCGCCAGGTGGCCGAGGGTGTCGTTGACCGACCGGAAGCGGTCGAGGTCGATGAGGACGAGGGCGGAGCGGGCGCCCATCCGGTCGGCCTCGTCCAGTGCGGACCAGGTGCGTTCCAGCAGCCACTGACGGTTGGCGAGCCCGGTGAGGGGGTCGCGCAGCCGCTCCTCGGCGCGGGCGCGGGCGATCCACAGGGCGGAGTCCAGCGCGACCAGCGGCACGGAGAACAGCGGCAGCAGCAGCGGCATGTGGACGGCGACGACCACGATCAGCGGCGAGATGGCCGGCAGCGCGAGGACGACCAGGCCCTGCCGCACCAGGGCGGTGCGGGCGACGGTGGGCAGCTCCCCCCGGCGCGGGGCCAGGATGCACCACAGCAGGGTCCGGGTGACGAGCAGGTAGGCGGCGGCGGCCAGGAAGACCTCGGGCAGCGCGTACGGGCTCCAGGCGGCCGGGCGCCAGGGCTCCCCCACGGAGGGGTGCACGCCGAAGGCCGCCAGGCACAGCGCCGCGGTGCCGATGCCGAGGATGTCCACCGCGCCGTGCCGCAGTGCCTGGCGCCAGCGGTGCCGCCGGGCCGCGCCGACCAGGACCACCACCGCGAGGCTGACCAGGAGGGCCGGGATCCAGCCGTACAGCAGCAGGATGGCCAGGGTGAGGGCGGCGCCGGAGCCGGTGCCGCCCCACCAGCGGTCACGGCCGAGGGCGACCAGGTGGCCGACGATGAGGCCGGTGAGGATGGCGAAGGACCAGCCCGCCGTGCCGCCGGGGAAGAGAGCGCGCCCTTCGGAGACCACCTGGTGGACCCCGGCGGCCAGGACGGCGGCGGCGACCGCCAGGACCGCGCGGGAGAGCCCGGAGGTCTCCGGGGAGGTGACGCGCCGCGGCTCCGGCGCGCCGCCGGAGCCGTCGCCCGGTGGGACGGTGCCCGGCGGGGCGGCGGTCGGTCGAGGCCGCTCGTGGCGGAGCCACTGCTGTCCCCGGCCCCGGGGTTTGTGCTGCATGCGCGTCCCTCTCACAGCCGTCGGTGCCCACGCCACGGCAGGCGCACCCCGTCAACAGTAGGGCGCGGGCGGCCGGCTGGGCAGTGATCGATCGGGGTTGCCCGGATGCCGACCGGTCGATCGCGTCCGTCTGATAAGCGCCGCGCAGCCTCTCCTCATCACTCAGTCAAGGGCATTGCCCTGAAAAGGATTTGGCGATGACGCCACCACCACCGACGATCCGTCATCCGGCGGGCGACTCGGCGTCGGGCTCGGCGGGGGCGACCGCGGCCTCCCGCGCGGCGTCGGGCCCCCGCTCCAGCAGGACGGCGAGACCGGCGTCGTCCAGGATCGGGACCTTCAACTGCACGGCCTTGTCATACTTCGATCCAGGGCTGTCGCCCGCCACAATAAAACCGGTCTTCTTCGAAACAGAACCGGTCACTTTTGCTCCCCGGCTCTGCAGCGCCTCTTTTGCGCCATCCCGCGTGTACGACCGCAGGGTCCCGGTGACCACCACCGTGACCCCCTCCAGCGGACGTGGCCCCTCCTCGGCGCCGCCCTCCTCCTCCATCCGGACGCCGGCCGCCCGCCACTTCCCGACGATCTCGCGGTGCCACTCCTCGGCGAACCAGGCCTTGAGCGAGGCCGCGATGGTCGGGCCGACCCCCTCGGTGGCCGCCAGCTCCTCCTCGGAGGCCTCGGCGATCCGGTCCAGGGAGCGGAACTCCCTGGCCAGCGCCTCGGCCGCGACCGGGCCGACGTGACGGATCGACAGTCCCGCGATGATCCTGGCCAGCGGGCGCTCCTTGGCCGCCTGGATGTTCTCCAGCATCGCCAGCGCGTTCTTCTTCGGCTCGCCCCTGAGGTTGGCGAAGAAGGTGACGACCTTCTCCTCCCCCGTCTTCGGATCCCGCTTGGGCAGGCCGCTGTCCGGATCCAGCACGTAGGTCCTGATGGGCAGCAGCTGCTCGACGGTGAGGTCGAACAGGTCCCCCTCGTCCCGCAGCGGCGGTGCGGCCGGCTCCAGCGGCTGCGTCAGCGCGGTCGCCGCCACGTACCCGAAGTGCTCGATGTCCAGGCACTTGCGCCCCGCGAGGTAGTAGAGCCGCTCACGCAGCTGGCCCGGACAGGAGCGGGCGTTGGGGCAGCGCAGGTCGACATCCCCCTCCTTGGCCGGCTTCAGCCCGGTGCCGCACTCGGGGCACTCGGCGGGCATCACGAACTCCCGTTCACCGCCGTCCCTCAGATCGGCGACGGGGCCCAGGATCTCGGGGATGACGTCACCCGCCTTGCGCAGCGCGACGGTGTCCCCGATCAGCACGCCCTTGGCCCTGACCACGTCCTGGTTGTGCAGGGTGGCGAACTCCACCTCCGAACCGGCCACCGTCACCGGCTCCACCACGGCGAACGGCGTGGCCCGCCCGGTGCGGCCGATGCTCACCTTGATGTCCAGCAGCCTGGTGTTGACCTCCTCCGGCGGGTACTTCCAGGCGATCGCCCAGCGCGGCGCCCGCGAGGTGGAGCCCAGCCGCCCCTGGAGTGGGATCTCGTCCAGCTTGACGACGACCCCGTCGATCTCGTGCTCCACCGAGTGCCGGTTGGCGCCGTGGTACGCGATGAACTCCCGCACCTCGCCGATGGAACCGGCCACCCTGTTGTGCGCGGCGGTCGGCAGGCCCCACTCGCGCAGCAGCCCGTAGGCGTGCGAGAGCCGGTCGATGTCGAGGCCCTCGCGGGCGCCGATGCCGTGCACCACCATGTGCAGCGGGCGCTCCGCGGTGACCTTGGGGTCCTTCTGCCGCAGCGAACCGGCGGCCGCGTTGCGGGGGTTGGCGAACGCCGGCTTGCCCGCCTCGACCAGCCGCGCGTTCAGCTCCTCGAAGCGCTCCATGGGGATGAACACCTCGCCGCGGATCTCCACCAGGTCCGGGACGCGCTCCCCCTTCAGCCGCTCGGGGATCTGCGCGATGGTGCGGACGTTGGGCGTGATGTCCTCCCCGGTGCGGCCGTCGCCGCGGGTCGCGGCACGCGTCAGCCTGCCGTGCTCGTACGTCAGGTTGACCGCGAGCCCGTCCACCTTCAGCTCGCACAGGAAGTGGTATGGCACGCCGCCCAGTTCGCGCGCGATCCGGTCGGCCCAGGAGTCCAGCTCCTCGTCGTCGAAGGCGTTGTCCAGCGACAGCATCCGCTCGCGGTGCCGTACGGCGGTGAACTCCGTCTCGTAGGAGCCAGCCACCTTCTGCGTCGGCGAGTCCGGCGTGGCCAGCTCCGGGTACCTCGCCTCCAGCTCCTGGAGCTCGCGCATCAGGGCGTCGAACTCGGCGTCGCTGACGACCGGTGTCGTCACGTAGTACCGGAAGCGGTGCTCGTCGACCTCCTGGGCCAGCCGCGCGTGCCTCTCGCGCGCCTCACTGTCCGGGCTCACCGTCTCCATGTGTCAAGCCTCCCGTTACTCAGGGTCGTTCGCGAGTGAGCGTGCGGCCCGGACACAGTGCGCGAGCGCGGCCCGCGCGTAGGCGGGCGAGGCGCCCGCCAGACCGCAGGCGGGCGTGACGACCACCGATCGCGCCAGCAGCTCCGGAGACAACCCCAGCCTGCGCCACAGCGTCCTGACACCCATGACGCTACCGGCAGGGTCTGACAGCGCGCTCGAGTCCGGCTCCACCGCCGGGACCGCCCCGGCGAACAGCGCCGTACCCGCCTCGACCGCTTCCCCGACCGCCTCGTCGTCACGTTCGGTGAGCAGCGAGAGGTCGAAGGAGATCCCGTCCGCGCCCGCCCTGCGCAGCAGCCCGAAGGGCACCCCCGGAGCGCAGGAGTGCACCACCACGGAGCCTCCCTCCGCCGCCTCCCGGGCCGCTCCGACCACCTGCCGCAGCGCCCCCTCGGCCACACCCCGGTCCACGGCCGGATGGGTGCGGTAGCCGCTGGCGGTGGACACCCTGCCCAGCAGCACCGCCGTCAGCGACGGCTCGTCGAGCTGGAGGACGACCCGGGCCCCCGGCACCCTGCGCCGCACCTCGGCCAGATGGGCGCGCAGCCCCTCGGCCAGGGACTCGGCCAGATAGCGGCAGGCTCCCGCGTCGCCGAGCATCGCCTCGCCGCCGCGGCGCTCCAGCGAGGCCGCCAGCGTCCACGGCCCGACGGCGGAGACCTTCAGCGCCCCGGTGTGGCCCTGGGTGAACTCCTCCAGCGCGTCCAGGTCCTCCCCCAGCCAGGACCGGGCCCGCCGGGTGTCGCGCCCGGGTGCGTCGCCCACCCGCCAGCCGCTCGGCTCCAGGCGGACGTACAGCTCCGCCAGCAGCCCGGCCGTCCGCCCGATCATGTCGGCGCCGGGCCCGCGCGCGGGCAGCTCCGGCAGGTACGGGAAGTGCTCCAGGCTGCCGGTGACGGTCCTGGCCGCCTCCCGGGCGTCGGTGCCGGGCATCGACCCGACGCCGGTCGCGGCCTCCTTGCCCCACACGTGCTCCCTCACGCCGACGGCCTCACCCTCAGGTCGGTGATCTCCGAGCCCGCGGGCAGATCGAGGGCGGTGAGGACGGCGGTCGCCACCGCGGACGGGGGGATCCAGCGCGCCGGGTCGTACTCCCTGCCCTCCTGCCGGTGCACCCTGGCCTGCATGGGCGTGGCGGTGCGCCCCGGGTAGACGGAGGTCACCCGCACCCCGGCACCGCCCTCCTCCGCGCGCAGCGAGTCGGCGAGCGCCTTCAGCCCGTGCTTGCTGGCCGCGTACGCGCCCCAGTCGGCGTTGGCGTTCAGGCCCGCGCCGGAGTTGACGAAGACCACGTGGCCGTGGGCCGGGCGGAGTTGCGGCAGCAGCAACCGGGTCAGCTCGGCCGGGCCGACGAGGTTGACCGCCAGGGTGGCGTTCCAGACCTTCGGCGTCAGCTCCCCGATCCTCCCCAGGTCCACCACTCCGGCGACGTGCAGCAGCGAGTCCACCCGCTCCGGCAGCTCCTGGTGGGACAGCGCCCACGACAGCCGCTCGGGCTCGGCCAGGTCCGCGACGAGGGTGCGGGCGCCGGGGAAGCGCTCGGCCAGTTCCCTGGCGCGGCCCGCGTTCCGCGCCGTAAGCCACAGTTCCTCGCCCCGCTCCCGAAGACGCTCGGCGATCTCGGCCCCGATGCCGGAGCCCGCCCCGGTGATCACATGCGTTCCCATGCGCACATCGTCCCATCCGCCGCCCCGGGTGGCGGGAATGGTGCCGTCCACCGCGGCGGGCGTGGTCGAATCAGGTCCCATGGCCGCTCCCGTACCGCAGCCCCCTCGGCCGGAGTCCTCCGCGCCCGCCGCCGTTCCCGTCCCCGCCGTCCCCCCGCAGGGCGGCCACCGGCGGGGCGGCGGGCGCTCGGGCCACATGGTCGTGTGCGGCGACAACTCGCTGTCGCAGCGGCTGGTGCGCGAACTCACCACCGTCTACGGCCAGCGGGTCACCGTGGTCCTGCCCTCGCTGCGCGGCGGCGACCAGGGCCCGCAGATCGCCGCGCTGGTCGGCGACCGGCGTCTGGACGTACGGGCGGTGGAGGCCCAGGCACCCGACGACGAGGCGCTGCGGGAGGCGGGCGTCGAGCACGCCGCCGCGCTGGCGCTGACCTCCGGCGACGACCAGATCAACATCCACACCGCCCTGCGCGCCCGTCGCATCAACCCCGAACTGCGCCTGGTCATCCGGATGTTCAACCGGACACTGGGCCGCTACCTGGAGGACCTGCTCGACCGGACCATCACCGCCCGCGTCCCCGGCCTGGACCAGAGGGTCGTGGACGCCTCCACCACCGTCCTGTCCGACGCGGACACCGCCGCCCCCTCCATGGTGGCGGCGGCCGTGGTCGGCAGCAGCAAGGTCGTCCACGCCGGCGGGCTGTTGCTGCGGGCCAAGGAGCGCACCGTCGGCACCGCCGGCCGCCGCGCCCCGCTGTGCACCCTGGCCCTGCTGCCCGACGCGCCGGACTCCGACGAGGGCGACGTCTACACCGACCCCGAGGACCACGACGGCCCCGTCCTGCTGCCCGACCCGCGCGAGCTGGAGGGCCTGCCCGACGAGCGCGGCACCGTCGTCCTGGAGGCGATCACCCGCCGCCCCGACCGGGCCGGCGCCCCCGCCCCCCGTGTACCGAGACTGCCGGTGGGCAGCTTCTTCTCCCGGAAGCTGCGGGCCGCCCTGCTCGGGCTCACCGCGGTGGTCGTCCTGCTCGCCGCCGCTAACTGGTACGTCACCCGCGAGACGCCGCTGCACGCCGCCTACATCACCCTGCTCAACGTGATGTCCATCAACGAGCCCGAACTGGGGGGCGGCACCGGGGAGCAGGTCCTGCAACTGCTGGGCGGGCTGGCGGGCACCGCGCTGCTGCCGCTGATGTTCGCCGTCGTGCTGGAGAGCTACGGCACCTTCCGCCGGGCGGCCGCCCTGCCGCCCCCGCCGCCCGGTGTCGAGAAGCACATCGTCCTGCTGGGGCTGGGCAAGGTCGGCACCCGTGTGCTGGACCAGCTGCTGGAACTGGGCATCCCCGTGGTGTGCATCGAGCGCGACGCCGAGGCCCGCGGCATCGCCACCGCCCGCGCCCGCCGGGTGCCGACCCTGATCGCCGACGTCACCGAGGGCGGAGTGCTGGAGGAGGCGGGGATAGCGCGCAGCCACGCCCTGCTGGCACTGACCAGCGACAGCGGCACCAACCTGGAGGCCACGCTCTACGCCCGCCAGGTCAACCCCGGTCTGCGGGTGGTGATGCGCCTGTTCGACGACGAGTTCGCCGCCACCGTCTACCGCACGCTGCGCGACACCTACCCCGCCGCGCAGACCCGCAGCCGCAGCGTCTCGGCGCTGGCGGCCCCGGCCTTCGCCGGCGCCATGATGGGACGCCAGGTGCTGGGCGCCATACCCGTGGGCCGCCGGGTGCTGGTCTTCGCCGCGGTCTCGGTGGAGGGCAACCGGCTGCTGGAGGGCCGCACCGTCGGCGAGGCGTTCCGCCCCGGCTCCTGGCGGATCCTGGCCCTGGACACCGCCCCGCCCGACCGCCGCCGCGCCGATCTGGGCTCCCTCACCTCCGGCGCCCGCACCTACACCCTCACCGGCGATCTCGCCTGGCGGCTGCACGACGGCTACGTGCTGACGGCCGGCGACCGCGTGGTGGTGGCCGCCACCCGCGAGGGCCTGGGCACCCTGCTCTCGGGAGAGGACCCGCGCGGAGCCGGCGCAGGCGGGACGAGTGACACGGACGGCGCGGGAGCGGGGGACCCGGCTCCCGCGCCGTGAACCGCGCCCCCGTCCGCGCCGGGGCGCGCTACACGGGGCTGCGCTCCGGTTCAGCGCCACCCGCTGCCGCCCGGTCGGGCGCCGGGCGGGTGACGCGGATCTTGGACTGGCCGTGCGGGCGCCGCTCCCAGTCGTCCATGAGACGGGCCTCCAGGCCGTGACCGGCCGCGAGGCCGGTCAGCGTCTCGGTACGGTAGTAGAAGTCCTCGCGCAGCACGTGGTGCTCGCGGCCCTCGGTGCGGTCGAAGGTGAAGTCGAAGAAGCCGCCCGGCGCGAGGACCCTCCCCACGTTCTCCAGGCACTGGTCGATGACCTCCAGTGGTGAGTGGGAGAAGACGCTGTGGGCGTGGACGACCGTGAAGTGGTTCTCCGGCAGGAAGTCGAAGGTCAGGTCGTCGGCGATCGTCAGATGGGGCAGCTTGTCCTGGAGCCCGTGGCGCACCACGGTCCGCTTGGCCTCGATCAGGATGTCGGGCGAGATGTCGATGCCGTGGTAGTGGCCCGGCTCCAGGTGGTCGATGAACAGCCGGCCTGCCCGCAGGTTGCCGCAGCCGATCTCCAGCATCCGGTCGTCCGGCCTCAGCCCGTGCTCCATCAGGTAGTCGAACTGCATCTGCCCGAGGGCCAGCCAGCGCTCGTACGACGGCCGGCCGCCGACCGCCGCCTCGGGGCTGCGGGCGGCGTCGGAGGCCATCACCGCCCGGTAGTAACCGATGTGGTCGCCGCGGTACCTCGCCCGCAGCCAGGCGTCCCGGGCGGTCCGCCGCAGATGGGCGGGGACGCGTCCGGGGTGGGCGAGTGCGTACCGCGCCCTGTGCGCGAGGGCGGCGCGGTTCCGGGAGAGCTTGGAGTCGGACGGATTCCTGGCTCCCATGGGCACCTCCGTGTCGCTGGGTGACGGGACGGCCGCACACGGTTCAGGCGATCCGCCCGGTTACTCCGATTGGTCAGTGTTCCCCGCACTCCGCCTGATCACAACCGATGCCGCACCGGGCAGGCCCCGGCCGGAGAACACGCGAGCGCCGACCGCGGGAGCACCCGGTGCACCGCGCCCGCCGCTCCGTCAGGCGGCGGGCACCAGGGCGGACGGAGGCGGAGGCCCGCCCCAGAGCAGTTCGAACCAGACGGTCCTGCCGCCCGGTCCGGCGGGTCCGCCCCCGGCCGGGCAGTCGCCCCAGCGGTCGGCGAGCACGTCGAGGATGAGCAGCCCGCGCCCGCCCTCCCGGTCGGGAGGCGGCGGGGACGAGGACGGCGCGGGCACCCCGCCGGGCCCGGCGTCCCACACGCTGACCCGCAGGACGGGATGGAGCCACCGCAGCGTCACGGCGGCGGCGTGCTCGCCGTACCTGACGGAGTTGGTGGCCAGCTCCGAGGTCAGCAGTTCCGCCCGGCCGGCCAGTTCGGGCAGCCCGTGCGCGGCCAGGACGGCCCGCAGGGTCCTTCTGGCGATCCCCGGGCCGCGCGGGTCGCGGGGGAAGCGCAGTTCGTACTCCCAGGGTTCGGCGAACGGGATCGGCTTCGGGAACGGTGGCGTGCTCACGCGGTCCTCCGGTGGGGTGTGAGGGCTGGTCGCGCCGCCGGGCGGCCGGTACACGGGGCGGTGGCCTGCCGTACGCCCTCCCGGGCAGGCCGCACGGTGCGCTTCCGCCGCGCGCTCGGCGGTGCGGCGCGGTGCTGTGACCCACAAGTTAGGGCAGAACGACTCACAGGTGAGCCCAAGAATCACGAAAGAGTGAAACATTGGTTGACTCACTGGAGCGCTCCGCGCACTGCTGGAAAACTGTCCACGCCCACGGCGAGAGAGGACAGATGGCAGCCCGGAACACCCCTACCGCACGTCAGCGCCGCCTGGCGACGGAGATGCGCAGACTGCGCGAGCAGGCCGGTCTCTCCACCACGCAGGCAGCCGCCCTTCTCGGCTCCGACCGGACGATGGTCTCCAACATCGAAGCCGGACGGACCGGACTCAGCGGAGAGCGGGTCCGCCAGATCGCGTCCCTCTACCGCTGCCCGGACCCGGCACTCGTCGATGCCCTGGCCGCCATGGCCGGAGGCCGTCGGAGTCACTGCTGGTGGGAGGAGTACCGGGGAAAGCTGCCGGACGGATTCCTCGACGTCTCGGAGATCGAGCACCATGCGGCCCGGATCCGCACCGTGCAGACGGTCCACCTACCAGGTCTGCTGCAGACCGAGGACCACGCCAGGGCGCTCTTCGAACTCGTCGTACCCGAACTGTCCCGACTGGAGGTCGAGTTGCGCGTGGCCCACAGGCTGGGCCGCCAGGCCGTTCTGAGCGGAGCCGACCCGACTCCCTACTCCGCCGTCGTCCACGAGACCGCCCTGCGCATGCGGTTCGGCTCCCGGAGGACCGTCATCGCCCAGCTCAGGCACCTGATCGAAGCAGGCGAACGGGACAACGTCACCCTCACGGTGATCCCCTTCCACGCCGGCGGCTTCCCCGGAGCGGACCAGTCCGTCCTGTACGCGGAGGGCGCGGTCCCGCAACTGGACACCGTGCAACTCGACTCCGAGTTCGGTCCCGTCTTCATCGACTCCCCGACACCGCTGGTCAACTACCGGACGCTGCTGCGACTGATCGGGCAGTGCTCCTTGCCTCCGGCCGAGTCACGGGATTTCATCCACTCGATCGCCCGTGACGTGTGAGAGGAACAGCGGTGTCCGAACCCTCCTGGCAGAAGTCCTCGTTCTCCGGCGGCGGCGGCAACAACTGCGTGGAGGTGGCCGCCGATGACGGCGACGGCATAGCCGTCCGCGAGAGCACCGACCCCGGCCGCGTCCTCACCACCGACCGCGCCGCCTTCCGCGCCCTCGTCCGGGGTGCGAAGGCCGGGGCGTTCGACCGTCTCGTCCGGTAGGGCCGCCCAGGCGGTACTCCAGTCCGGTTCCGCGATCTCGCTGGTGGACCCGGCTGGAAACGCGTACGGCCACCGCGTGATCATCGGGGGCCGTGCGGACCCCTGAAGACCGTACGGTGGCCGCGAACCACGGCGTGGACACTGTCCGCCGGCGGCAGATGTCCGGCCGGGCCATGGCCTGGATCGCGTTACATTCCGGCCGAGTTGAGTCGCGGACTGTCGCCTGGGCCGGAGCGGTTGACCGGCCGGCCGCCGCTCCCCGTACCGCCACCCGGTCGGCGGTCCCGCGCGGCCACGGTCATGCGGCGGTCCCGTGACGGGTGGCGGACAGCGATGTCATCGCCAGGAGTCGGCCTGGCTCGGCCTCGTCGCGTAGACGGCGCCGGGGGTGTTCCGGAGAATCCATTCCAGGTAGGAGGAGACGCGGGTGTTCACGCCGGGGCTGCTACCGGCGCAGCCCCTGCCGTGGGAGATGACGCCGACCAGGACGGGGTAATGGGCGTTGCGTTCGGCGTAGTGGATCACAGGACCGCCGCCGTCGTACGTACAGGCATCCCGGCCCGGTGCGTAGGTGCAGATGCTGTCGGAAGTGATGTCGGGCCAGTCTCGGTTGACGCACTCGGCGTTGGTCATCGTGTCGAGCTGGGCGCTCTGCAGGACACTGCTCACCGGGCCGTTGAGACTGAGGGCGCCCCAGCCCATGGCCTCCACGGCGACGTTGTCGAAGCTGTCGGGCGCGTGCTCCCAGGGCAGGTAAGCCACATCGATCCCCAAGTTCGTCTGCACCGGCTCCACGAGTTGCACCAAGGCGATGTTGTTCGCCATGGTCTCGGGGACGTAGTTCTCGTGAACCACGATGCCCTTGGCCTGGACCATCCGCGTGTAGTAGGAATCCTCGGACGTACTGTAGTCGTGATCGCCCAGCAGAACCCCTACCGATTGCACAGATCTGCGGTCAACGCAGTGTGCGGCGGTCAACACATACCTGGGGGAGATCAGCGTCGCCCCGCAGAACAGGCTCCTCCGCTCGACATCGATCAGGCCGGCCATGAACTGATGGTGACGGGGCTTCGCCTCCTCTCCTCCGACGATGGCCGCGGCCGGTCCGGCCTGCGGGCCCGCCGCCAGGCACACGCCCATCAGCAGCACAGCCAGTTTCCTCTTCCAGCGCACAGTGGTTCCCTCCGTTTGCCCGATACGTCAGACGACCATGGCATGGTCGCGCCAGCTCCCCGGTCGAGGGCACCGGTTTCCAGAAATCACCCGAACGGGTGACTGTGCCACCCAGAGCAATCAGCCCTCTTGCCGACACCGGGAAAAGGGCGCCCGGATCCACGGGCTTGCCGGACCGCGGGACGGACGGCGCTCCGAAGAGAGGACGAAGGGCGGCGTCCCGGAGGAAGAGGCCGGGTCGCTCCGTCACCCACTGAAGACGGTCCGATACCCGCCCGGCGGAAGGGCTACCGGACGGCGGCAGCCGCGGCGCGGCGTTCGGTGGCGGCGATGGTGGCCGAGCCGACCACGCGGGTGCCGTCGTAGAGGACGATCGCCTGGCCCGGGGCGACGCCGCGCACCGGCTCGGTGAAGGCGACCCTCAGCTCGTCGCCGTCCGGACCGCCGACCAGCTCGGCCGTCACCGGCGTCTCGCCGCCGTGGGCGCGCAGCTGGGCGGTGTAGGTGCCCGGCCCGGCGGGCGGGGTGCCGCACCAGCGGGGGCGGATGGCCCGCAGCGCGACCACGTCCAGCGCGGAGGCCGGGCCGACGGTGACGGTGTTGTCCACCGGGGAGATGTCCAGCACGTAGCGCGGCTTGCCGTCGGGGGCGGGGTGGCCGATGCGCAGCCCCTTGCGTTGGCCGACGGTGAAGCCGTACGCGCCGGAGTGGGTGCCGATCCTGTTGCCGTCCTCGTCGAGGATGTCGCCCTCGGCGGTACCCAGGTGCCTGGCGAGGAAGCCCTGGGTGTCGCCGTCGGCGATGAAGCAGATGTCGTGGCTGTCGGGCTTCTTCGCCACCGCCAGGCCCCGGCGCTCGGCCTCGGCGCGGATCTCCTCCTTGGTGGTGGCGGTGTCGCCGAGGGGGAACATGGCGTGGGCGAGCTGCCGCTCGTCCAGCACGCCCAGCACATAGCTCTGGTCCTTGGCCATGTCGGTGGCGCGGTGCAGCTCGCGGGCGCCGTCCTCGCGCAGCACGACGGTGGCGTAGTGGCCGGTGCACACCGCGTCGAAGCCCAGCGCCAGGGCCTTGTCCAGCAGCGCGGCGAACTTGATCTTCTCGTTGCAGCGCAGGCAGGGGTTGGGGGTGCGGCCGGCCTCGTACTCGGCGACGAAGTCCTCCACCACGTCCTGGCGGAAGCGCTCGGCCAGGTCCCACACGTAGAAGGGGATGCCGATGACATCGGCGGCGCGGCGGGCGTCGCGGGAGTCCTCGACCGTGCAGCAGCCGCGGGCGCCGGTGCGGAAGGACCGCGGGTTCGCCGAGAGGGCGAGGTGGACGCCGGTGACGTCGTGGCCGGCCTCCACCGCACGGGCGGCGGCGACGGCGGAGTCCACCCCGCCGGACATGGCGGCGAGGACGCGGAGGCGGGGGGCGGGGGTGGGCGCACCGGTCGTGTCAGTCATAGCGCCTCCAGGGTACGGGTCCGGGCGCGGGCCGATGGAACCGTACGGGTGTTCCCGGGCGTTGTGCGGTGTGTGAGTGAGAGAGAAGCCCCCGCACGCCACCGGGCGGACGGGAAGGGGCGGCCGGTGGGCCGCCGCGCCCTGCTGGTCGGCGGAGCGGCGGTGGGCCTGGGCGCCCTCGGATACGCCGCCCGCGACGACCTGGCCCGGACGTGGTGGAAGGTGCCGGGCGTGGACCGGCCGCGCACCGAGGGCGAGGTGGACCACCCGGGCGCGGACTGGGTGCCGGCCTCCGGGGCGAACTGGCGGCGGGCCGACCGGCCCTACGACTACACCGTCGACCGGGTGGTGGTGCACGTCATCCAGGGTTCCTACGAGGTGGCCCTGAAGGTCTTCCAGGACCCGTCCCACCGCGCCGCGACCCACTACGTGGTGCGCACCTCCGACGGGAAGGTGACGCAGATGGTGCGGGAGCTGGACGTGGCCTACCACGCGGGAAACCGCGAGTACAACGAGCGCAGCGTCGGCATCGAGCACGAGGGCTTCGTGGGCCGCCCGGAGACGCTCACCGACGCCACCTACCGGGCGTCGGCGGTGCTGACGGCCGGGATATGCGACCGGTACGGCCTGCCCCGGGACCGCGAGCACGTCGTCGGCCACGTCGAGGTGCCCGGCACCGACCACACCGACCCCGGGCCGCACTGGGACTGGGAGCGGTACATGCGGATGGTGCGGGACGTGCCGGTCCGCAAGGCGTGAGCGGGCTCTGAGCGGGCCGTGGGCCGCGCCCGGCCCACGACCCAGCCCTTACGACAGTCCGGCGCCGCGGGCGCGCTCCACGGCCGGGCCGATGGCGGCGGCCACCGCCTCCACGTCCGCCCCGGTGGAGGTGTGGCCCAGCGAGAAGCGCAGGGTGCCCCGGGCCAGCTCCGGGTCGGTGCCCGTGGCCAGCAGGACGTGGCTGGGCTGGGCGACGCCGGCGGTGCAGGCCGACCCGGTGGAGCACTCGATGCCCTGGGCGTCCAGCAGGAGCAGCAGCGAGTCGCCCTCGCAGCCGGGGAAGGAGAAGTGGGCGTTGGCGGGCAGCCGGCCGGCCGGATCGGGGTCGCCGCCCAGGACGGCGTCCGGCACGGCCTCGGTCACGGCCGCCACCAGCGCGTCCCGCAGCGCGCCGATCTCGCGGGCGAACTCCTCGTGCCGCCCGGCCGCCAGCCGTGCGGCGACCGCGAAGGCGGCGACGGCGGGTACGTCCAGGGTGCCGGAGCGCACGTCGCGCTCCTGGCCGCCGCCGTGCAGCAGCGGCGTGGGGGCCCACTGCCTGCCCAGCAGCAGCGCGCCGATGCCGTACGGGCCGCCGATCTTGTGGCCGCTGACCGTCATCGCGGCCAGGTTGGAGGCGGCGAAGTCCACCGGCACCTGGCCGACGGCCTGGACGGCGTCCGCGTGCATCGGAATGCCGAACTCGGCCGCGATCGCGGCCAGTTCGGCCGTGGGCTGGAGGGTGCCGATCTCGTTGTTGGCCCACATCACGGTGATCAGGGCGATGTCTCCGGGCTCCTTCTCCACCGCCTCGCGCAGCGCCTCGGGGTGGACCCTCCCCAGGGAGTCGACCGGCAGCCACTCCACCCGGGCGCCCTCGTGGTCGGCGAGCCAGTGGACGGCGTCGAGGACCGCGTGGTGCTCGACGGGGCTGGCCAGGAGGCGGGTACGGACGGGGTCGGCCGCGCGCCGGGCCCAGTACAGGCCCTTGACGGCGAGGTTGTCGGCCTCGGTGCCGCCGGAGGTGAGGACCACCTCGCTCGGCCGGGCGCCGAGGGCGGCGGCGAGGGTCTCGCGCCCCTCCTCCACCGTGCGCCGGGCCCGCCGTCCCGCCGCGTGGAGGGAGGAGGCGTTGCCGACGGCGCCGAGCTGGGCGGTCATCGCCTGCACCGCCTCCGGGAGCATGGGGGTGGTGGCGGCGTGGTCAAGGTAGGCCATGGTCAACCGATTCTACGAGCCGCCCGGGCCGCGGCGGGAGCGAGGACCGGCCAGTGGACCGGTCCTCGCTCTCCCGCCCCGGAAAGCCGTGAGGCGGGCGGCCGTCCTCAGTCGACCTTGTGCTCGGCCTGGAACATCCAGTGGTGCTTCTCGAGGTCGGCGATGATCGCGATGAGGATGTCCTGGGTCACCGGGTCGGGCTTCTCCGTGGCGTCCATGCGCTCGCGCATCCGGTTCACCACGGAGGCCAGCGCTCCGACCATGACCTCGACGGCCTTGTCGTCCTGGTGCCAGCCGCTCTCCACTCCGGTGATACCGCTGCCGGACGCGAGGGCGGAGGCACGGCCGTCGGGGGCCAGACCCAGGGCCGCGGCGCGCTCGGCGACGGTGTCGGAGTAGGTGCGCGCGGTGTCCACGACCTCGTCGAGCTGGAGGTGGATGGAGCGGAACCGCGGGCCGATCACGGTCCAGTGGACCTGCTTGGCCACCAGCGACAGGTCGACCAGGTCCACCAGTGCGCCCTGCAACGCCTCTCCGACGACCTTGAGGTCCTGGTCGGGCAGTGTGCTCTTCACGGCGTACATCCGTTGACCACCTTCACTTCTCTCACTGGGGAGCTTTGTCGCACATAGTGTTTTTCACGTTGTCCGTCCCTTTTCAGGCTACCCGTGAAGGGTTCCGTCACTCCCGTGCCGCCGGCCCCGCCGATCCGGTCGCGCACCGCGTTCACGCCGGTCACAGCGGGTGCCGGGGCACTGGGGCGACATCGCTACGTGTGCCCAGCGCCGCCCGGCGCATGCGGAAGCGGGGGGGGGGGGGGGGGGGGGGGGGGGGGGGGGGGGCGGCGGGGGGGGGCGGCCGGGCCGCCGCGCGCGCCGGGGGCCCCCCCCCCCCCGCCGCCCGGGGCGCGGCCCCGGCCCCCGCCCGGGGGGGGGGCCCCCGGGCCGCGAAGCGCGCGACGGAGACGGCGGCCGGGGTCGAGTCCGGGTCCGGGCTCAGACCGGCAGGGTGCGGGCGAGCTGGCGGGACTGGGCGACCAGCCGGTCCTCGCCGTCCCAGACCTCGGCGTCCTCCTCCAGGAAACCGCCGGCCAGGTTGCGGGTGGTGACGGCCACCCGCACCGGCCCGGGGGCCGGTCGGCGGCGGACGTGGACGGTCAGCTCCACCGTCGGCACCCAGCCGGACAGGCCCAGCTCGAAGGCGGTGGGCGGCAGGGCGTCCACGGCCAGCAGCAGGGAGAGGGGATCGTGGTCGCGGCCGTCGGCCAGCCCGAACCAGCCGCGCATCTCGCCGCGCCCGCTGGGCGCGCCGACCGCCCAGCCGACGGTGGCCGGATCCAGACGCAGGTCGACCTGGTGGGTGATGGGCGGAACGGCGGACGGATCCATGCCGTCCGCGGCCCCGAGGCAGCTCTCGTACGGCGGGATCCGCGGCGGCTTGGCGCTGGTGCGGACGTCGTCGGGCAGCGCGGCCAGGTCCCCGTAACTCGCCAGCACGCGGATACGCTCGACCTCCTGTCCGTCCTCGTCCCGCTGGAGGAGGGAGGCGGCGCCGGTGGACAGGGTGCGGCCGGCGCGTACGGCGGTGGTGCGCACGGTCGCCGGGCCCGGCCGGGAGGCGGTGAGGTAGTGCGCGGTGATGGAGAAGGGGTCGGGGTGCGGCAGGGCGTCGCCGAGGGCCCGGCCGAGCAGGGCCAGCAGATAGCCGCCGTTGACGGCGTGCCCGATGGTCCACTGGGCGGAGAGATCGGCGCCGTAGACGCCCTCCCCCTGTGCTGTGACGGCCGTGTCGCGATCGAACGCGCTGGTACCGATGGTTGCCTCGGTCATGGCAGTACACGGTACAGGTTTTTATTACCGGCTAGTAGCCAAGTTCAGGCAGGACCTGCCCGCGTCCGCTCAAGCCTCTCCCCCGCCCTCCTCGGTCCGCCGGCTGCGGCGGTGCCAGGCCCGCGGCGCGCGCCAGTTGTAGCGCAGGGCCAGTAGCCGCAGGACGAAGGCGAGGGCCGCCGCCGCGCCGCTGGTCACCCCGTTCAGCTCCCCGGCCTTGACCAGCAGCGCCACCGCCGTCGCCCCGACGACGGCCGGTACGGCGTAGACCTCGCGGTCCCAGCGCAGCAGTGAGGGCACCTCGTTGGCCAGGACGTCGCGCAGCACGCCGCCGCCGGCGGCCGTGGCCAGCCCCATGACGACCGAGGCGGTCAGACCGAGCCCGTAGGCGTGCGCCTTGACCGTGCCGGTGACGCAGAACAGGCCGAGCCCGGCCGCGTCGAAGACCATCACCGCCCGGTTGATCCGCTCCACCTGCGGGTGGAGGAAGAAGACCAGCACCGTGGCGGCCAGCGGGGTCAGCAGATAGCCGAGGTCGGTGAAGGCGGCCGGGGGCACCGCCCCGATCACCAGGTCCCGGAAGAGCCCGCCGCCCAGCCCGGTGACCGAGGCGAGCAGCGCCATGCCGACGACGTCGAAGTTCTTGCGGACGGCGAGCAGCGCGCCGGAGACGGCGAAGACGAAGATCCCGGCCAGGTCGAGCCAGTGCTGGACGGAAGGGGTGAACAGATCCACCCCCCGGTTGTAACAGGTGCCGTACGCGCGCCACCGCCCGCCTCCGGCCCTTCACGGGTGCGGAGGCGGGCGGTGGCGACGGCGGGGCGTGCGTCGTGCGGCTCACTCGGCCGCGGTCGCGGCCTCCTCCGTCTTCTCCGGCCTCACGGCCTTCTCCGGCTCCACGGCCTCGGTCGGCTCGGTGTGCCCGGCCGGGACCACCTGGGCCGCGTTGTGCGCGGGGCCGATCCGGCCGTCGGCGATCTCCTGGGCCCAGTGGCAGGCCACCCTGTGCCCGCCGCCCAGGTCACGCAGCTCGGGACGGTCGGTCGCGCAGAGCGTGTCCTGCTTCCACGGGCAGCGGGTGTGGAAGCGGCAGCCTGTCGGCGGATCGGCCGGGGAGGGCAGGTCGCCGGTGAGCAGGATGCGCTCGCGGTTGTCCTCGACCTCCGGGTCGGGCACCGGCACCGCCGACATCAGCGCCCGGGTGTACGGGTGCCGGGGCTCGGCGTACAGCATGTCGCTGGGCGCCTCCTCCACCAGCGAGCCCAGGTACATCACACCGACGACGTCGGAGATGTGCCGGACCACGGCCAGGTCGTGGGCGATGACCAGATAGGTCAGTCCCATCTCCCGCTGGAGCTCCTCCAGCAGGTTGATCACCTGCGCCTGGATGGAGACGTCCAGCGCGGAGACCGGCTCGTCGCAGATGATCACGTCCGGTTCCAGGACCAGCGCCCGGGCGATGCCGATGCGCTGGCGCTGCCCGCCGGAGAACTCGTGCGGGTAGCGGGAGAGCGCGCCCGCCGGCAGACCGACCCTCGCCAGGATCTTCCGGATCCTGGCGCGGCGCTCCTCCTGGTCGGCGCCGATGCCGTGGGCCTCCATGCCCTCGGAGAGGATCGACTCGATGTTCTGCCGGGGGTTGAGGCTGCCCAGCGGGTCCTGGAAGACCATCTGGAGCCGGCGGCGGAAGCGGCGCATCTCCTCGTCCGGCAGCTTCGCCAGATCGGTGCCGTCGAAGACCACCTCGCCGTCGGTGACGTCCACCAGCCGCAGGACCGCCCGGCCCAGCGTGGTCTTGCCGCAGCCCGACTCCCCCACCAGGCCGTACGTCTGGCCGGGTTCGACGGAGAGCGAGACGCCGTCGACGGCGTGGACGTGGCCGACCGTGCGGTCGAAGAAGATGCCCTTCTTCACCGGGAAGTGGACCTTCACACCGTTCAGTTGGAGCAGGCTCATGCTCCGGCCTCCTTCTCGGCCGTGCCGGCCGCCGCGTTCTCCCCGGCCGCCGCGGATCCGCCGTCGCCGGCGGCGCCGGTGCCGGGCACCTCGTCCGGCTCGGGCAGCGCGGACTCGCGCAGGTCGGCGGCGCCCCCGGAGAGCACCGGGTTGACGCACCGCACCTGGTGCCCGGGCTTGCGCGGCTCGTCCAGCGCCGGAGTGCCCTGGAGGCACTCCAGCGTGTAGTGGTCGCACCGGGGGGCGAAGGCGCAGCCGTCCGCCCAGGCGATCGTGTCGTTGATGGAGCCGCGCACCGGCCTCAGCGGCTCGCCGCGCGGCGCGTCGAGCCGGGGGATGGACCCCAGCAGCCCGTTGGCGTACGGGTGGGTCGGCGCGTCGAACAGCTCGCGCCGCTCGGCGGACTCCACCACCTTGCCCGCGTAGAGCACGTTGACCTGGTCGCACAGGCCCGCGACCACGCCCAGGTCGTGGGTGATCATCAGCAGGGCGGTGCCCTCCTGATCGACCAGTTCCCTGAGCAGCTCCAGGATCTGGGCCTGGATCGTCACATCCAGCGCGGTGGTCGGCTCGTCCGCGATCAGCAGCCGCGGCGCGCAGGCCACCGCCATGGCGATCAGGGCGCGCTGGCGCATGCCGCCGGAGAGCTGGTGCGGGTACTCCTTCAGCCGCCGGGCGGGATCGGGGATGCCGACCCGGTCCAGCAGGGAGGCGGCCTCCCTGCGGGCGGCCTCGCCCTTCATCCCCCGGTGCCGGGCCAGGATCTCGGTGACCTGGACGCCGATGGGCACCACCGGGTTCAGCGAGGACAGCGGGTCCTGGAAGATCATCGCCAGCTGGGAGCCGCGCAGGTCGCGCATCCCCCTCGGGCTCAGGGTCAGCAGGTCGGTGCCGTCGAAGTCGGCCCGGCCGCCGGTCCTCACGCCCCGGGAGGGCAGCAGCCCCATCAGGGCCAGCGAGGTGACGGACTTGCCGCAGCCCGACTCGCCGACCAGGCCGACGACCCGGCCCTGGTCGACGTCGAAGGACACGCCCGACACGGCCCTCACGTCGCGCCGGCCGCGCTGGGTGAAGGTGACGGTCAGTTCGTCCACGGAAAGCAGGGCCATGTGATCAACTCCGCAGTTTCGGGTCGAGGGCTTCCCGCATCGCCTCGCCCAGCAGGGTGAAGCCGAGCGCGGTGACGATGATGCCCAGCGCGGGGTAGACCGCGAGCATCGGTGCGCTGTCGAAGTAGCCCTGCGCCTGGGCCAGCATGACGCCCCACTCCGGTTCGGCGGCGTCGGGGTTGCCCAGGCCGAGGTAGGACAGCGCCGCCGCCTCGATGATGGCGGTCGCCAGGCTCAGGGTGGCCTGGACGATCACCGGGCTCAGCGAGTTGGGCAGCACATGGCCGAGCGCGATGCGCCGCTTGCGCACTCCGAGCGCCTGGGCGGCCAGCACGTAGTCCGAGCCGCCCTGTGCCAGCATGGCGCCGCGCAGCAGCCGGGCGAAGATGGGGATCTGCACCACGCCCACCGCGATCATCACGGTGGTCAGGGACTGGCCCAGGACCGCCGCGACGGACACGGCCAGCAGCAGCGAGGGCAGCGCCAGCATGATGTCGATGACGCGCATCACGGCGGTGTCGATCCGGCGGCCGGCCCTGCCGCCCAGCACCAGGGCGGCGCCCGAGGCGCCGCCGACCAGCGCGCCGACGGTGAAGCCGAGCAGCGTGGCGACGATGCCGACCAGCAGGGTCTGGCGGGCTCCCACCAGCAGCCGGGAGAACTCGTCGCGGGCCAGGTGGTCCAGGCCGAGCCAGTTCTCGGCGCGGGGGCCGACGAAGACGTTCTGGTTGGTGAGGACCTCACCGCGCCACAGCTGCGCGGTGGGGCTGTACGGGGCGACCCACGGGCCCACGATCGCGACCACCACGAACACACCGATGACGCACGCGCCGATCACGGCCATCTTGCTCGTCTTCAGCCGCCGCCATGCCTCGACCCACAGACTGGCGCCCGTGGAGGTCTCGGTGGAGGCGGTGAGCTCGGCGAGCCGGTCGATCTTGTCGGTCTTGGTGCTCATCAGTGCACCCGCACTCTCGGGTCGATAAGGCTGTAGGCGAGGTCAACCAGCAGGTTGATGACGACGTACGCAGCCGCGATGAACATGATGAAACCCACCAGGACCGGGTAGTCGCGCTCGTCGATGGCGGTCTTGATGAACGAGCCGATGCCGCCGAAGGCGAAGACCGACTCGGTGAGCACCGCGCCCGACAGCAGGCCGCCGGTGAGCAGGCCGACGGCGGTGACGATCGGCAGCAGCGCGTTGCGCAGCACATGGCGGCCGCGCACCACCTGGCGGCTCAGGCCCTTGGACTCGGCGGTGCGCACGTAGTCCTCGCCGAGCACCTCCAGGACGCTGGCCCGGGTCATACGGGTGATGATGGCCAGCGGGATCGAGGCGAGCGCCAGGGCCGGGAGCACCAGGTGCCTCACCGCGTCCCAGGCCGCGTCGAGCTCGCCGGTGAGGATGCCGTCCAGCACGTAGAAACCGGTGACCTCGGTGGCGTCGAGGCCGGTGGTCTGGCGGCCGAAGCTGGGGAACCAGCCGAGCTGGACGGCGAAGACGGCCTTGAGCAGGAAGGCCAGGAAGAACACCGGGATGCAGATGCCCACCAGGGAGCCGGAGACCGCGGTGACGTCCAGCCAGCTGCCGCGCCGGCGGGCGGCGAAGTAGCCCAGCGGGACACCGACGGCGACGGCGATGATCATGGCCGAGATGCCGAGTTCCACCGTGGCCGGGAACGCCCGGGTGAACTCGTCCCACACCGGCTGGCCGGTCTGGGTGGAGACCCCCAGGTCCAGCTCGGACAGCCGCCTGAGGAAGCGGCCGTACTGGACCCACACGGGCTGGTCGAGCCCGAGGGCCGCCTCGATGCGGGCCTTGTCCGCCTCGGTCGCACGCTCGCCGAGCATGGCCGCGGCGGGTCCGCCGGGAAGCCGGTTCAGCCAGATGAACAGCAGAACGGACAGGCCCAGCAGGGTGGGTATCAGTTGGAGCAGTCTTCGTACGACGAGACGCAACACCCCGCGACGCCCCTTTCTTGGTCCTCATGGGCAGGTCCGCCCGGCCACTTCGGATGCCGTGGCCGGGCGGACCTGCGCGCGGTCATGCGTTTACTTGAAGGAGACCTCTGCGAAGTTCTCCTGCGTCAGCGGGGAGACCTTCGGGGGGTTGACGTCCTCGGCGAACGCGATGGAGGGCGGGGAGGAGGAGATCGGGATGCCCGGGATGTACTCCATGATGGCCTCGTTGGCCTTCTTGTACAGCTCCACCCGCTTGACGGCGTCCGCCTCGGCGCTGGAGCCCTTCACCGCGTCGAAGACAGTGTCGTCGCGGAAGCCCCACTGCTCGTCGTAGCCGGCGAACCAGGTGCCGATGAAGTTGTAGGCGTCGTTGAAGTCACCGGTCCAGCCCAGCAGGTGCAGGTCGCAGGTGCCGGCCTCGACGGCGTCGATGTAGTCCGGGGCCCACTTCATGGGCTTGGGCTCAACGGTGACACCGGCCTCCTCCAGGTCGGACTTCATCAGCTCGAACATGTCGGCCGGGGCGGGCATGTACGGGCGGGTGACCTCGGTCGGGTAGCAGAAGGTGACCTTCAGTTTCTCCTCGCCGGCCTTCTTCAGCAGGTCCTCGGCCTTGTCCGTGTCGAACTCGTAGGTGGGGACCTCGTCCGAGTGGCCGTCGACGGTGTCCGGCATGAACTGGGTGGCCACCACGCCGCCCTCGGGCAGCTGCGTCTTGACGATGTTCTCGCGGTCGATGGCGTGGGTGATCGCCTGGCGGACGTCCTTCTTCTCCAGGGCCTCGTTCGCCTCCTGCGACATGCCCATGTAGAAGATGTTGAACACACCGCGGACCGGGACCTGGAAGCCCTCGTTCTCCAGGGTCTTCACGTCCGAGGGCGCGACCAGGTCGTAGCCGTGGATGTTGCCGGCCTGCAGCGCCTGGCGGCGCGCGGACTCCTCGGAGATGGTGCGGAAGACCAGCTTCTCGACGCCGGCCTTGTCGCCCCAGTAGTCGTCGAACCGCTCGAGGGTGACTTCCTTGTTGCCCTTGTCCCACTCGGTGATCTTGAAGGGACCGGTGCCCGCGACGGTGCCGGCCTCCTGGCTGTACTTCGGGTAGGAGATGGTGTCGCCCTCGCCGCTCAGCTCCTCCTCCTTGTAGGCGTCGATGGCCTTCGGGGAGTGGATGGCCAGCGCCTGGAGCGAGAAGCCGCCGGGCAGGTTGGCGGTGGCCTCGTGCACGCTGATGACGGCGGTCAGCTCGTCCTTCGCCTCGCAGCCCTTGTAGTTGGCCTCGGACGTGTCCTTGTTCTCGTTCTCCGCGAAGCCGCCGAAGATCTTCTGCCAGTAGTAGGAGACCGCGATCTCCTGGTACGTGCCGGTCCAGTTGAACCAGTGGTCGTAGTTCTTGCACACCGCCTCGGCGGTCAGCTCCTCGCCGTCGTGGAACTTCACCCCCTCGCGGAGATTGAAGGTCCACTCGGTACCGCTCTCGTCGGCCTCCCACGACTCCGCGAGGCCGCCGACCAGCTTGCTGCCGCCCGGCTCGTGCTCGATCAGCGCCTCGAAGGCCTGGCGGGTGACCCGGAACGTCTCACCGTCACTGGCCAGTGCCGGGTCCAGGGAGCCCGGGTCCCCGGCGGCGCCGAAGACGAAGGTGTCACCACCCTTGCCCTCGTTCTCCTCGCCTCGTTCACTGGCACATCCAGTGGCGATCACACCAACCGCGAGGGTCGCCGCGATCGTCTGGACGACCCTGGAACCGGTTATTCGCATGTTCCACCTCAGGGGTCGGTGACGGTTTGACTGCTGGTCGCCCGAACAGTACTGCGCCCAACCATCGGTGTGAACTGTCCGCATGTCGGTGATATAGACCTGAGACCCTGGTGCCCGGAACGGCGGCGGCGCAGGTCAAAGCATTGATACCGGATGAAACCACCGATCTCCGGTGGACTGGGGGCCGGCGCCGGGGAGCCCCGGGCGCACCGACGCGCCGCCCCGGGCCGGGCGGGCGGATGGGGCCGGGCGGTGAGGTCGCGTCAGCGGGGGCGGGGGTAGCCGTAGCCGTGTCCGGGGGCCGCCGCGGGGACGGCGGCGTGGGCGTCGCGGTCGAAGAACGGCCGGGAGTTGGCCCGCAGCCACATGGCGACCGGGTCGTACTCGTCCGACATCGACACCGTGGAGACCGCCAGTCCCTCCGGCACCGAGGCCACCGACTGCCGCATCATCGCCCGTACCGACTCCACCGCCTGCGGCGCGAAGTCGTACAGATCGAGCCCGATCACCAGGCGCGGGGCGCCCAGAGCGGGCTGCACCCAGGCCCGGCGCAGGGTGCGCACCGCGGGCGTGCGGTGGGCGTTGTGCACCAGTTGGGCGTAGAAGTTCGGTACGTCCACGGTCGGTTCGCCGATGCGCAGCGGCCCGGCGGGCAGCCTCTCCAGTCCGCCGGCGATCCGGCGCAGGTCCAGCCAGGGGATGCCGACGCCGCCTCCGGGCGCGTGCGGGTTGAGCCACAGTCCCCAGCGGTCGGGGAAGAGGGCGGCGGCGACGTCGCGTCCGCCGACCACCTCGTGGGCCCTGCTCCAGCCGGAGGAGGCCAGCTCGTGCCCGGAGGTCACACAGGGCGCGTAGCCGTGCCCGGCGACCTCCATGTTCCCGTACTGGGCGTCGGGGGAGCCGGCCTGGCCGTGCCAGAGCAGCATCCACACCTGACCGGAGGCGAGGGCGTGCAGCAGCGCTTCATAGGTGTCGTACCGCCCGGGCGCCACCTGCCGCAGCAGTTGCTCAACGCTTCCACCCGCGCTCACGTGGGCCGCCCCTTCTCGCGTCGTCCTCGCTCACCGGGCCGCGCGTGCGTCCCGTCCCGTCCCGACATCCAACCAGCTTACGGTCCGTGCCCGACAGGGTCCGGACCACTCGCCCCGCTCCGGGCGCGGGCCCCGGGGCAGGGCCGCACGGGAGGCCGGGCGGCCCGGACGTCAGTACGGCCGGTCCTGGCGGGTGTAGAAGGGCCGCACGCACTGGCGCATCCAGTCCACGACCGGATCCTGGGCCGCGTCCAGCAGCACCATCTGCACCGGCCAGCGCACCGGCTCCCGGCCCAGCGCGCGGCCGAGCGCGTCGTGCGCCGCCGCACGGGCCTGCGGGTCCAGCAGGTCGAGCTCCACTCCGACGAACAGCGCGGGCGGGTCGCCCTCGGCGCTGGCCAGGCCGCGGCGCGCGGTGCGGACCTGCGCCAGCACCGCGAACTCACCGGCCGCGGCGGCCAGGAAGTCCACCGGCTCCTCCTGCCAGTCGGGCTCGAAGAGCCGGACCCGGGCGCCGCTCGCCATTCCCGGAATCCCCTCGGCCCCGCCCTCCCGGCACAGTTGGGCCACGGCGTCCGGGGGCAGGGGGACACCGACGGCGCCACCGGGGTTGACCGCGATGCCCACCTGCGGCGGCAGGCCGCGGGCGAACTCCCGCGCGGGCGCGACGGCGAAGGGCAGGTGCGAGCCGGCGCACTGCCGGAACTGCCGCTCGGAGCTGAAGACGGGGACGTAGGGCGCCCCGTCGAGCTGGATCGTGGGCAGGTCCAGACTGGGGCTGGCCGGCCCGCCGCCCTCGGGCAGCGGCACCCACAGACTGCTGCGCCCGAGCACCTCCAGCAGCCGGGCGCCCGCTCCGGGGGCGCCGAGGGAGGCGGCGAGGGTCTCCTCCAGCTCGTTGCCGGGCCAGTCGCCGCCGTGCCCCGGTCCGTACTGCTGCGGGATGGTCATGGGAAAACCTTATCGGCGCCGGGCGGGTGCGTCCGCCCGCCGGCCGCGCCCGCCTCCACGGGGTGCGGATGCCGTGGGACGCGGGGGCCGCGGGGCCGCGGGGGTCACTCGAACTCCACCGCGCTCAGCGCCCCTGCCGCCGTCCGGTCCAGCAGCACCGACGCGACGCAGCCCGGGTGCAGCCGCCCGGCCTCCGCGTCCGCCACCAGACGGCGCACCGCCCGCCGGTGCCGGGCGAAGGCGTACGCCGAGACCCCCCGCCCCCGTGCCGCCTGGCCGGCCAGCGCCACCCGGGGCGGTACGTCCAGCAGCAGCAGGTGCACGGCCCGCCCGCGCCGCCGCGCGTCCCGGGCCAGCCAGCGGCGCACCCAGCCCTGGGCTCCGCAGTCGTGCACCACCACGCCGGCGTCCGAGGCCAGGGCCCGCCGCAGCGCGAGGTAGTGCGCGATCCTCACCAGGGGGCGGTAGACGGCGTACGGCAGCCGGGCGGGCATCCGCCGCTCCCAGCGCTCCCGCATGTCCTGGGAGTCGATCCGCACCGCCGCGCCGTCGGCGACCACGCGGCGGATCAGGGTGGACTTGCCGCTGCCCGGCAGCCCGGAGACGACCACCCGGTCCCCGGCGGGGAAGCGCAGGACCCGCACCTGCGCCGTGCCGCGCAGATCGCGTCCGCCCGCGCTCCCCGGCTCGGCGGCCGGCACCGCCGCGGGCACTGCCTTCCGCGGCGCGCTCCTGCGCCGGGGCGGCGCTCCACCCTGTGCCGTACAAGCACTCTCCAGGCTGCTCACCGGATACGCCCTCCCCATTTCGCGCCACGTGCTCGCGGCGTCACCCCGAGCGTGTCAAGAAGGGGGACGGTGAACAAGACGGCCGCTCACCAGGTGTGTCACGGTGCCGTGCCCGTCCCGTCACCCCTCTCGTCGCGGGCCCGGCGGCGCGGCTTCGCGCCCGCCCGGGGGTGGTGCGCGCCGGGCGTGCGATGATGAGCGTGTCAACTGCATACCGGCCGATCGAGTCCGCACGGGAGAGTTCCCGGAAAACGCTGGTCACGACGGTTTCCGGGGCGCCGAAGGAGCAAGTCCTCCCTTGAATCTCTCAGGCCCCGATACCGTGTGGACGAGGCAGATCTGAAAAGCGGGCGGCTCCGAGGGGAGCCGCCCCACCCAAGGTGCAAGCCGTGGCCCGCCCGGGCGACTCTCGGCGAACCTCTCAGGTTCCGATGACAGATGGGGAGGACGTGTCCTTCCCACCGTCCTCGCACGCCATCGCCACCTCGCCCGGGAGCCTGCCCACCATGAGTGATTCCCCCCGCCGTACCGCCCTCGACGCCGTGCACCGCGCCCTGGGCGCGACCATGACCGACTTCGCCGGCTGGGACATGCCGCTGCGCTACGGCAGCGAGCGCGACGAGCACAACGCCGTGCGTACCCGCGCCGGCCTGTTCGACCTGAGCCACATGGGTGAGATCGCCGTCACCGGTCCGCAGGCCGGCGAGCTGCTGGACCGCGCCCTGGCCGGCCATCTGTCCGCCGTCGCCGTGGGCCGGGCGCGCTACACCATGATCTGCGACGAGTCCGGCGGCATCCTCGACGACCTGATCGTCTACCGGCTGGGCGCCGAGGAGTACCTGGTCGTCGCCAACGCCTCCAACGCCCAGGTGGTGCTGGACGCCCTCACCGAGCGGCTCGACGCCTCCGGCCTCACCGGCGCGGCCGTGCGCGACGACCGCGACGCCTACGCCCTCCTGGCCGTCCAGGGACCGCAGGCGCCCACCGTCCTGGCGAAGGTCACCGACGCCGATCTCGGCGGCCTGAAGTACTACGCCGGGCTGCCCGGCACGGTGGCGGGCGTGGAGGCGCTGATCGCCCGCACCGGCTACACCGGCGAGGACGGCTTCGAGCTGTTCGTCGCGCCCGGCGACGCCGAGACGCTGTGGCGGGCGCTGACCGAGGCCGGCGCGGACGCGGGCCTGGTGCCGTGCGGGCTGTCCTGCCGCGACACGCTGCGGCTGGAGGCGGGCATGCCGCTGTACGGCAACGAGCTGACCCGTTCCACCACCCCCTTCGACGCCGGGCTCGGCCGCGTGGTGAAGTTCGACAAGCCCGGCGACTTCACCGGCCGCGCCGCCCTGGAGGCCGCCGCCGAGAACCCGCCGCGCAAGCTGGTCGGCCTGGTCGCCGCCGGCCGCCGGGTGCCGCGCGCCGGGTACGCGGTGGTCGGCGCGGACGGCTCGGTGATCGGCGAGGTCACCTCCGGCGCCCCCTCCCCCACACTGGGCAGGCCGATCGCCATGGCGTACGTGGACGCCGCCCACGCCGCCCCGGGCACCGAGGGTGTGGCGGTGGACATCCGCGGTACGCATGAGCCCTACGAGGTCGTCGCGCTGCCGTTCTACCGGCGCGAGCGCTGACGGCTCGGGCCGCCGTACCGCCCGCCCGACCGCCCCTTCCCGCACCACCCGCCCGGGTTCCCGTCCCACCTGGCAAGACCCGTTTCTCACACCACACCCCTGATCAGGAGAATCACGCCATGAGCAACCCCCAGCAACTGCGCTACAGCAAGGAACACGAGTGGCTGTCGGCCGCCGAGGACGGCGTCTCGACGATCGGCATCACCGAGCACGCGGCGAACGCCCTCGGCGACGTCGTCTTCGTGCAGCTCCCGGAGGCCGGCGACACGGTGACCGCGGGTGAGACCTGCGGCGAGCTGGAGTCGACCAAGTCGGTCAGCGACCTGTACGCGCCGGTCACCGGTGAGGTCACCGAGGTCAACCAGGACGTGGTGGACGACCCGGCGCTGGTGAACTCCGCCCCCTACGAGGGCGGTTGGCTGTTCAAGGTCCGGGTGACGGACGAGCCGGAGGACCTGCTGTCCGCCGACGAGTACGCCGCCTTCACCGGCGAGTGAGCGGCGGCCCGCCCGCCTCCTCCGCCCCGGATCCGCCCTCCGCCGCCAGCCCACCACGATCGGAAAGACCCGGATGTCGCTTCTGAACAGTTCCCTGCACGAGGTCGATCCCGACGTCGCCGCAGCCGTCGACGCCGAGCTGCGCCGTCAGCAGACCACCCTGGAGATGATCGCCTCGGAGAACTTCGCCCCGGTCGCGGCCCTCCAGGCCCAGGGCTCGGTCCTCACCAACAAGTACGCCGAGGGCTACCCCGGCCGCCGCTACTACGGCGGCTGCGAGCACGTCGACGTGATCGAGGACATCGCCCGCGAACGGGTGAAGGCCCTCTTCGGCGCCGAGGCCGCCAACGTCCAGCCGCACTCGGGCGCCTCGGCCAACGCCGCGGCGATGTTCGCCCTGCTGCAGCCGGGCGACACCATCCTGGGCCTGGACCTGGCGCACGGCGGCCATCTGACCCACGGCATGAAGATCAACTTCTCCGGCAAACTGTACGACGTGGCCGCCTACCACGTCGACGCCGAAACCGGCCTGGTCGACATGGAGGAGGTCGAGCGGCTGGCGCGGGAGCGCCGCCCCAGGCTGATCATCGCCGGCTGGTCGGCGTACCCCAGGCAGCTCGACTTCGCCGCCTTCCGCCGCATCGCCGATGAGGTGGGCGCGCTGCTGATGGTGGACATGGCGCACTTCGCCGGCCTGGTGGCCGCGGGTCTCCACCCCAACCCGGTGCCGTACGCGGACGTGGTCACCACCACGACCCACAAGACGCTGGGCGGTCCGCGCGGCGGGGTGATCCTGTCGAAGCAGGAGCACGCCAAGAAGATCAACTCCGCGGTCTTCCCCGGCCAGCAGGGCGGCCCGCTGGAGCACGTCATCGCGGCGAAGGCCGTCTCCTTCAAGATCGCGGCGACGGAGGAGTTCAAGGACCGCCAGCGCCGCACCCTGGAGGGCGCGAAGCTGCTGGCCGAGCGGCTGACGCGGCCGGACGCGGCCGAGGCGGGCGTCGCCGTGCTGTCGGGCGGCACCGACGTCCACCTGGTCCTGGTCGACCTGCGCGACAGCGAGCTGGACGGCCGGCAGGCCGAGGACCGCCTGCACTCCATCGGCATCACCGTCAACCGCAACGCCGTCCCGAACGACCCGCGTCCGCCGATGGTCACCTCGGGCCTGCGCATCGGCACCCCGGCGCTGGCCACGCGCGGCTTCACGGCCGACGACTTCCGCGAGGTCGCGGACGTCGTCGCCGAGGCCCTGAAGCCCTCGTTCCACGAGGCGGAGGCCAAGGAACTGGCCGGCCGCGTCTCGGCGCTGGCCGACAGGCACCCGCTGTACCCGGGCCTGTAAGGCCCCGGCACGGCACCCGGGTGCGCCGCCTCCACCGGCGGCGCGCCCGGCCCGCCGACACCGTCCGGCACCGTTTCCCGCCCGACGACGCTTCCCCGCCCCGCACACCCGCGGGACCCCACGCCCGCCG
Source organism: Streptomyces sp. ATLC9 (assembly GCF_057196705.1). Classification (NCBI taxonomy): domain Bacteria; kingdom Bacillati; phylum Actinomycetota; class Actinomycetes; order Kitasatosporales; family Streptomycetaceae; genus Streptomyces; species Streptomyces sp. ATLC9. The sequence goes on from NZ_JBXUOY010000008.1 coordinate 30,841, forward strand.
CACCCGGCGGGCCGCGAACCACGAGCAGACAAGGGAGTCCGCCACCGTGGCCATCTCCGTCTTCGACCTCTTCTCCATCGGCATCGGCCCCTCCAGCTCCCACACCGTCGGCCCGATGCGGGCGGCCGGGATGTTCGCACGCCGGCTGCGGAAGGAGGGCGTACTGGACCGCACCGTCTCGCTGCGGGCCGAGCTGTTCGGCTCGCTGGGCGCCACCGGCCACGGCCACGGTACGCCCAAGGCGGTGCTGCTCGGCCTGGCGGGCCACTCGCCGCGCACCGTCGACGTCGAGGCCGCGGAGGCGGAGGTCGAGCGGGTGCGGCACTCGGGCCGGCTGGGGCTGCTCACTGCCGGCGGGGAGGGCGGCGATGAGAGCGGCTCCGGGAACGGATCCGAAGACGGCGGGGGCGGCGGCCACGAGGTCGTCTTCGACGTCGACCGCGATCTGGTGCTGCACCGCCGCCGCTCGCTGCCGTACCACGCCAACGGCATGACCCTGGCCGCGTACGGCGCCGACGGCACGCCGCTGCTGGAGAAGACCTACTACTCGGTGGGCGGCGGCTTCGTGGTGGACGAGGAGGCGGCCGGAGCCGGCCGCATCAAACTCGACGACACGGTGCTGAAGTACCCCTTCCGCACCGGTGACGAACTGCTGCGCGCCACCCGCGAGACCGGCCTGTCCGTCTCGGCGCTGATGCTGGAGAACGAGCGGGCCTGGCGCGGTGAGGAGGAGATCCGCGCGGGGCTGCTGGAGATCTGGCGGGTGATGCGCGAGTGCGTGGCCCGCGGCCTGTCGCGGGAGGGCATCCTGCCCGGCGGTCTGAAGGTGCGCCGCCGCGCGGCCGCCTCGGCGCGGCGGCTGCGCGCCGAGGGGGACGCCGCCGCGCACGCCATGGAGTGGCTGACGCTCTACGCGATGGCGGTCAACGAGGAGAACGCCGCCGGCGGGCGCGTCGTCACCGCGCCCACCAACGGCGCGGCGGGCATCATCCCGGCCGTACTGCACTACGCGATGGAGTTCGTGCCCGGTGCGGACGACGACACGGTCGTGCGCTTCCTGCTGACCGCGGGCGCCGTCGGCCTGCTGTTCAAGGAGAACGCCTCCATCTCCGGCGCCGAGGTCGGCTGCCAGGGAGAGGTGGGCTCGGCCTGCTCCATGGCCGCCGGCGGCCTCGCCGAGGTCCTGGGCGGCTCCCCCGAACAGGTCGAGAACGCCGCCGAGATCGGCATCGAGCACAACCTGGGCCTGACCTGCGACCCGGTGGGCGGCCTGGTCCAGATTCCGTGCATCGAGCGCAACGGCATGGCCGCGGTCAAGGCGGTCACCGCGGCCCGGATGTCCCTGCGCGGCGACGGCCGCCACCACGTCTCCCTGGACAAGGCCATCAAGACGATGAAGGAGACGGGTGCGGACATGAAGGTCAAGTACAAGGAGACCGCCCGCGGCGGGCTGGCCGTCAACGTCATCGAGTGCTGAAGGGGCCGCCCTGACCTGCGGTTCCTGTCCTTTCGGAACTGTCGGGCCTTTTCTCGTCCACACGACGGAAAGTCCCTGAGAAGTCCCTGGGAAGGGGCCGGGCGGAGCACCCGCACAGTACCTGATCAGCTCCGGAGTCCTCAGGCGGGCAGCCGTACGGCTGCCCGCCTGAGGACTTGCTGTCTCGGAAAGCGCAGCGCAGCGGGTCAGCCACCCGGCTGGCCCGCCTCGTGAGGCCTCCGCCTCACCCCTCTTTCTTCCTGCCCACCGCAGCACCGCTTCTCCGTCGCCATGTCCAGTCCCGTGTACACGGCCAGCGGGCGCAAGGTGGTGTCCCCGCCAGGACGTGCCCCGAGTCCGTGGGCGAGGGTGAAGCGTCGGCGAGCAGGCACTCCCGCCCGGGCGATCATGATGAGTCGGTATCCGTCCGCCCGCACGGCGGGCCGAGCACTGCCCGTCCCGCCGCGACCGTGCGTCGGCTCAGGAGCGCAGTTCCAGGGTGCAGCACTTCACGCTGCCGCCCGCCTTGAGCAGTTCGGTGAGGTCCACCCCGATCGGGTTGAAGCCGCGGGCCGACAGTTCGGCGATGAGGCCTTCGGCGATCTCGGGGAGGAAGACGTTGAGACCGTCGGAGAAGGCGTTGAGCCCGAAGACGGCCGCGTCCTCCTCGGAGGCCAGGATCGCGCCGGGGAACATCTCCCGCAGAACCGCCTGGCTGCCCGGGGTGAAGGCCGCCGGATAGTACATGATCTCGGTGTCGGAGAGGACCGCCAGCGCGGTGTCCAGGTGGTAGTAGTGCGGGTCCACCAGGGTCAGGCTCGTCACCGGCAGGCCGAAGAACTCCTGCGCCTCCTGGTGGGAACGCGGGTCCGTGCGGAAGCCGGTGCCCGCCAGGATGCGGCGGCCGACCGGCAGGTAGTCGCCCTCCCCCTCGTTGATGTACTCGGGCCACAGTATCTCGCGGTACCCCTGCCGGGTGAACCAGTCAAGGTAGGCGGGGCCTTCCGCGGTGCGCTCGACATGGCGGAAGCGTGCGCCGAGGACCTTGCCGTCCACCACCGTCGCCCCGTTCGCGGCGAACACCATGTCGGGCTGTCCGGGCAGGGGGTCGATCACCTCGACGGTGTGGCCGAGCGACTCGTAGAGTCTTCGCAGACGTTCCCACTGGAGCATCGCCAGACCGGTGTCGACCGGCTTCTCCGGATGCATCCACGGGTTGATGGAGTACGACACCTCGTAGTGGACCGGTCGGCACATCAGGAAGCGACGCGGGACTGCGGTGCGGGTCACGGACATGTTCGGGTCTCCTTTGCCTGCACTGTCAAGTGATTGCACGGGGTTGCCCGCAACACGGTCTCGGCCGTGTCGCGGGCCGATGGGGCGGGATCGTCCACCGTCGGCGTCCCGTGGCGGTGCGGGTGCTGTACGCGGGTCAGGTTCGGGGCCGGACCACTACCTCGATCGACGCGGCGGCGCCCCGGGCGCGCCGGCGCGCCTCGGCCGCGTCGGCGCCGGTGGCCATGACCGAGCCGACGCGGTCCCGGCCGGAGCGCAGCGCCCGGGTGACCGACCCCGGCCCGGCGAGAACGTCGGCGGAGACGACCCCCGGGAGGCGGGCTGCCGCCGATACGCCCTCGACCCGGATGACCTCGCCCGGTTCCGCGGAGACGAACCAGCTCGCGGCACCGCCGGCCGCGCGGTCGGGCAGGTCGGCGCGGGGTGCGTCGCCACGCATCACCGCCAGGTATTCGTGGGTGATGTCGATGCCCCAGGCGAGGTCGATGAGCGTGATGATTCCGTCGCCGGGCATCCGTCCCGCGCACTCCACCAGGTGCGGCTCGCCGTCCACCACGATCCACTCGCAGTGGACGAAGCCGGTGGCGAATCCGACGGTCCCAAGGAGGTGCTCGGTCGCCGAGCACAGGCGCTCGTTCAGCTCCGCGGGGATGTCGGCGGGCACGGTGTGCCCGAGCTCCACGGGGCGATCGCCGGGGAAGAGCGACTTGGCCGTCACGTTGCCGAAGAGGACACGGCCGTCCCGGATCAGGAGTTCGACACTGAACTCCGGTCCGGACAGGAAGGATTCGGCCAGCATCCGGACCGGTGCGGTGCTCTGCGCGGCCATGGCCCGGTGCTCACGGACGGTGCACTCCGTCCACGCCTCCGCCACGTCCTCGGCGGTGCGGATGATCCTGGTGCCGATCGAGCCCTGGCGGTTGGCGGGCTTGAGGACCACCGGCCCCCCGGTCTCGGCCATGAGCTTGCGGACCTCGTCCGGGTGGGTGACCGGGCGCGATGCCGGGTTGCGCACCCCGCTGTCCGCGGTCACTTCCCGGAGCAGCCCCTTGTCGCGCAGCCGATCGGCCGCCAGGGGGCCCGCGCCGGGCAGGCCGAACAGTTCGGCGAGCCGCGCCGCGAACGGCACGGCGTACTCGATGCCGGGGATGACGGCGGCCGGCGGCCGGCCCTCGTACTCGCCGTGGAACCGGGCCGCAGCGCCCTCGGCCTCGTAGTCGGCCGTGATCAGTTCGCAGGGAGCCTCGGCGGTGGCGAGCACCGCCGCCAGGTTCTTCTCGCGGGCCGCCGTCGGCGTGTCCACGAAGAGCGTCGTGGTGTCGCGGTGGTGCTTTCGCGCGACGTGCTTCCAGCCCGCCGTGTAACCGACGATGATCACCGGGCGGTTGTCGGACTCCACCACTGAACGCCTCCTAGGGGGTTGGTGTGGCAGTGGGGGCACTGTGCCGGGCGGGCTCCGCGCGTGGACGCATCGCGACTGCCGCGGCCAGCGTCGACAGCAGTCCCAGCGCACCCCAGGCCAGCCACACCCGGTTGCCGAGCGCGTCCCAGCCGAAGGTGCCGATCACCGGCCCCAGCGCGCTGCCGAGCCCGAACGCGGCCTGGGTGAGGCCGAGGTAGCGGCCCTTCGACCCCGGGGGGGCGAGTTTCGCGGGGTAGGTCCACATGGTGGGCCCTCCGACCATCGTGCCGAGGACCCCCACCAGCGTCGCCGCCACCAGCAGGGGGACGTACTGAGGCGCGACGTACATCGCCTGTCCGCATCCCAGGAGCAGCAGTCCCGAGCAGGCCGCCAGCCAGGCGGGCCAGCGCTGGGTGAACCGGGTGATGAGCAGCTCCAGGGCGATGATGGCCGCCGCGGACAGGGTGATCACCCAGGTGTAGGCGGTGGGTGTGTAGCCGGCTTCCTTCATGGACAGCGGCAGGGCCACGAACGACTGGATGAAGATCGCCGCACTGAGGAACATCGCCAGGAGGAAGAGCATGAAGCGGACGTCACGGATGATGAGCGCGTAGCCGGCACGTCCCGGGACCCCTCCCTCCCCGGCCTTCCCGGAGTCCGCGGTCTCCGCGCGTACCGTGCTGTCCTTCGGTATCGCGATGACCGCGATCAGGGCGTACGCCAGCGAGGCCAGTCCGCTCACCCAGAACAGCAGGTTCCAGGAGACCGTCACCAGCCAGGCCGCGAACAGCCGTCCCACCGTCGCGCCCAGGTTGAGCGCGATCCGGTTCATCGAGAACACCATGACGTGGCGTTCCTCGGGCACCAGGTCAGTGAGCAGGCTCAAGGACGCCGGGCGGTACGCCTGGATCATCGCTCCGGAGGCGGCGACGACGGCGACGACGACGTGGTAGTTGCCGATCATCGGCACGGCGGCGGTCAGTGTCGCGGCACAGGCCATGGCCAGCACGATGGTCCTGCGGGGACCGAGGCGGTCGGCCAGCTCGGCGCCGAACATCACCCCCACGATGGTGCCGACGCCGTACGCGGTGAGCGCGATACCGGCCTGCCCGGTGGAGAAGCCGCGCCAGACAAGGTAGAGCACCAGGAAGGGCTGGACGAAGCCGCCGACCTGGTTGACGAAGACGCCCAGGAGCAGGAAGCGCACAGCCGGGTGGCTGTGGCGCAGAGTCCTGACGGCGCCCCACGTCCCGGCGTCCCCGGCCGCCTCGTTCCGCTTCCCTCCCTTCCCGTCCTTTTCTGCCGGTACGGCGCTCATCGGTTGTTCTCCGTCCCGGTGGCGGTCCGGTCCGCGGCACTCGGTGTCGTCTGGGACCACACCAGCTCGGGTGCCGCGTTCGCGTCGAGTGCGGGTGCGGGACGGTATTCCAGACCGATCGCCTCGCGGGCGCGGGTCAGGCCCGCCTCGCATTCCTCGACCGTGTCCGCGACGCATATCGCGTAGGCGTAGCGGGAGATGTAGCCCCGCGGGGGGAGGCGCAGGACATCGCCCGGCTCGACCAGGGCCGCGGCCCGGTGCAGCCCCGGGACTTCGCCGGGCCGCGGAAGCCGCACCCGATCGACCGTGCAGTCCTCGTCCGGGTAGGCGAAGTGGATGGCCGCGGCACGGCCGCGGCCGTCGGTGGTCAGCTCGACCGGGCGGCCCAGGGCGGCGCGGGCCGCGACCCGACCGGGGTCGATGCCGTTGGACAGGGCACCGAGGTAGGGGATGAGTCCGCCGCCCGGGCGGGCGTTGACCTCGATCAGGCGCGGCCCGGAGTCCGTCAGCTTGAGCTCGGTGTGGGTGATGGCGTCGGCGGCGCCGAGCAGCCGGTGGACATCGGTGAGGAACGCCGTCAGGTCTTCCGAGGACAGCAGCGGGTCGCGCGGGTCGACGAGGTGGCCCTCCTCCTCGAAGTAGGGGGGCAGTGCCACTCGTTTGCGGGCGAGCGCCAGGGGCTGATAGACGCCGTCGGCGAACAGACCGTCGACACTGATCTCCGGGCCGTCGACGTACTCCTCGACCAGCACGGACGCCGTGAAGACCGGCACGCCCGGATAACTGGGTGCGGCGGCCTCCCGGTAGGCGCCGGCGAGTTCTTCCGCGCAGGAGACGAAGACGACGCCGAGGCTGCCCGCCAGTCCCCGGGGCTTGAGCACCACGGGATAGCCGATCGCGTCCGCCGCCTCGGCGGCCTCGGCGAGCGAGGAGACGGCCGCCGAACTCGGCTGGCCCACACCGGCGGCGGCCAACAGCTTTCGGGTACGGCCCTTGTCCCGGCAGTTGCGGACAGCCTCCGTGCTCATACCGGGCAGGGACAGGGCGTCGGCCACGGCGGCGGCGGGCTCGACCAGCGCCTCCGAGAAGCAGAAGACACCGTCGACCGGGCGGCTGCGCCGCAGTTCCCGGGCGGCGTCGACGAGCGCCTGCGGACTCGAGGTGTCGACCTGGGTGAAGCCCGCCAAGTATGGCTTCTGCCAGGTGGGTTCGCCAGAGTCGAAGAGCCAGAGCGGATGCTCCGCGGCGGCCCCCGCCAGCAGGTACTCCCGGTACAGGCGTATGCCGCTGCCGACGACGACGAGGACGCCGTCGTGCGGGTCGGCCGATTGCGGGTTCGTCATCTGGTTCCATCTCCTCCTGTGGGCTGTAGTCGTGCCCTGCGGCTCGGCTGGAGACCGGGTTCCGGTCGCGGCGGGGCGCGTCAGCCGATGGTGTAGAAGCCGTCGCCGTCGAGCTGGCGGATGGTCCCGTGGTCGCGGCGGACGATCTCCTCCACTTCGTGGGCGAGGTTGACCAGCAGTGGGATCTTGAAGTCGTCGACGGTCCGGTGGATCGGGTCACCGGGTGCCACGGCCATCTTGAGCTCGTGGAAGCTCTCCAGGATGCGCACCTCGGGAAGCCGGGGGTAGGCGACGAGGGTGCCGGAGCGGGGTGCGATCAGCCCGATGGAGGCGATGTGCCGTTCGATGCGGTAGTCCTCCCCGCACCGGTCGAGGAAGACGTCCGGCGCCAGGTAGGCGTCGGCGGTCCACTCCAACTGGCCCTCTCCGAGCGCGGTCCGCACCAGTGTGGGCAGGCCGCCGCCGCACAGCCGGGCGCCGCTCTCGATAAGACAGGGGCCGTCGGGGGTGAGTTTCAGTTCGGTGTGCGCCGGTCCGTTGGCCACACCGAGCGCGTCGAGCACCGCGAAGGTGTACGCGACCAGTTGCTCCTGTACCTCACCCCTCCGGGGAAGCAGATGCGCCCCGTCGAGGAGGTCGCGCACGCCGTTGGCGGAGATGTGGGTGGTCCGCCATATGTCGCAGACGTGGTGCCGCCCGTCCATGCTGACCGTGTTGACGTAGTACTCGGTGCCGAAGAGGTACTCCTGCACCAGTACGGCGTCGTTGCGGGACGCGACAGCGTTGTCCTTGCCGAGCACGGCGCGGACGGCGGTCCGCACCTCGTGGCCGGACTCGCAGAACCGGACTCCTTCGCTGCCGGCGCTGCGCACCGGTTTGACGACGACCCGGCCGCCCAGCTTGCCGGCCCACTCCACGGCCTCGTCCTCGTCAGAGGTCATCAGCTGCTCGACTCCGCGCAGCCCGGCGGCCCTGACCGTCTCGACCATGCGGAACTTGTCCCGGCGAGCGGCGCTCTTCGCTGTGCCGTTGGTCCGCAGGCCCAGCGACTCGCTGAGGGCGTCGGCGAGTTCCACCCCGACTTCGCCGCCCGGCAGTACGGCCACCGGGCGGTGTTCAGCGAGGACCGCGGCGGTGGCGGCCGGGTCACCGCGATGGACGATGTTGGTGTCGAAGTCCTCCGGGACGAACTGGGGGGCGAAGACGGCGGGGATGCGTCCGGTGCTCTGGACATGGACGACGCGGTGGCCGCGCTCCCGCAGCAGGGGGGCGAGGCGGTTCGCCGAGGAGTAGGCGTCGACAATGGCGACGGTCGGCGCGGCGGATGTGGACACGGGGGTTCCTTTGCTCGGAGGGGCTCCTCGCCCTCGCCGACCGTCAGCCGGCGAGGGCGAAGACACCCTCCCGGTTGCGGGAGTGGTAGTGAGCGATGTCGGCGAGGACGGTGGCTTCGTCCTGGTGACGCAGCCACAGCACGAAGGTGGCGTTCTCGTCCAGCGAGGGCTCCAGGAGCGTCTCCGGCTCGGGGATGCGTTCCGTTCCCACGTACGAGGGGCGGGCCAGCAGCTCGGCGAGGCCGATCACCTCGGCGAGCCGGCCGGGGGTGCGGACGATGAAGGAGTAGTCGGCGACGAACCCGGGGTGCCCGGTGTCGGCGAGGGCGACGGGCCGTCCGGTGGTGAGCGCACCGTGCTGGCCGGGTATGCCGAGCAGGTCGCACAGCTCGGGCAGCGGGGAGGCCGCCTGTCGGCGTGCGAACTTGACCACCTTGGTGACGTGCTCGGCGACGACGAGTTCGAAGTGCACCGGTCCATCGGTGATGCCGGCGGCCTTGACGACCTTCTCCAGTTCGGTGGTGAGCCTGGGGAGCAGCGGGGAGTCGGAGGCGACGTTGATGACGCTGGTGAGGATCGTGCGTACGCCCTCCTCAAGGGTGAAGCAGCGCCAGCAGTCGGTGATGACCAGGCGGCCGTCATGCACGACGGCGTTGGCGAAGTGCGGGGTGCCGGAGACCATGGCGTGTGCGACGACGCGGCTCCCGGGCCGCCGCCACAGGTGGGCGGTGTCCTCCTCCGACAGCGGGGCGCCGGGGTGGTGGAACAGCGCGGATCCCATGTCGTCGGAGACGTCCGGGCGTACCACCACAGTGCCGGAGGCGGCAAAGAGGTGGTGGGCCAGGGACGCCGGATTCTCCAGGACGGTCAGATCCAGGGCGAGCGCGGGGTCGCCGGCGGCGACCACCGCGTTCTGGCCCATCTTGGTGCTCACCCCGGGGGGTCTTGTGTGCCGGTCGTCCTGTGGTGGTGTGGGCATGGTCAGACCTGCTCTCGGACCTGCTCGAAGTGGAAGGACTTGATGAAGCAGTCGCGGGGCTGGCCGACGGCGAAGAGCACGCACTCCGACAGCGACTGGGAGGTGAGCATGGAGTCGGCCGTGCGCGGTGCCGTCTCCCAGGCCTCCGACAGCGGGTCGTTGTTGCGGAAGTCCGGCGGGTAGAGGGAGATGACCCTCACGCCCTTGGAGCGCAGGCGCTTGGAGAGCACCTCGGTGAAGCCGGTCTGGGCGTGCTTCGCGGCATAGAAGGCGTCGTGGGCGCTGGAGCGGTGGTCCCCGGGGACTCCGCAGACGGACACCATGGTGACGATGTCGGGCTGCTCGGAGGCGAGCAGCAGGGGCAGGAAGTTCTTGACGGTCAGGACCGTGCCGGTGGCGCCCGAGGCGATGGTGTCGATGACCTCGTCGTCCGAGACGGAGAGCAGGTCGGTGCCCTCGAGCCACCGGGCGGCATTGTTGACCAGGACGTCCACGTGGTCGGTGATCTCGCCGACCCGGGCGGCGAAGCCGCGCACCGACGCGGGGTCGGTCAGATCGCAGGCGAAGGCGTGCACGCGGTCGTGGCCGAGGGCGCGGATCTCGTCGCGCACCTTCTCCGCGCCCTCGGCGGTGCGGGCGGAGAGGAAGACCTCGGCGCCCTCCTGCGCGAAACGGATCGCGAGGGTACGGCCGAAGTCGCGGGAGGCGCCGTTGATGACGACACGGCGGTTGCCGAAGCGGTTGCTCATGGTGGTGTCCAAGGTCGTTGTGGTGTCGGAGGTGGGAAGCGGTTTCAGGGCGCCGGGAAGACGAGGCCGCCGCCGGACGGCTCCTGGGGAAGCCGGTGCAGCAGGTAGTCCACCGCGGCACGGGCCCAGTCCTGCGGGCCGGGATAGGTATGGTGCTCGTCCGGCAGGCAGGTGGCGAGCATCTCGGTGTCCACGGCGCTGTCCGGGGCGACCGCGGCGACCTTGACGTGGGCGGGCACTTCCTTGGCGACGGCGCCGACGTAGCCTTCGACGGCGAACTTGGCGGCGCTGTACGCAGCGAGGAACTCGCGCGGGGTGCGGCCCCAGCCGGAGGAGACGGCGACGAAGGAGCCCCCGGGCTCCAGCATCAGCGGCAGGAACGCGTGGGCCATCGTGTGCACGCCCTCGACACTGACCCGCATGATGCCGCTGAAGACGGCAGGGTCGACCTCCCAGACGGGCCGCTGCGCGTGGATGGCGCCGGCGTTGGCGACGACCAGGCGCGGCACGCCGATCTCGGCGACGGTGGTCCGGGACCACCGCGCGACGGCCGCGGCGTCGGTGACGTCCACGGCCTCGACGAGGTGCCCCGGCCCGAGCCGGTCGCGCAGTTCGGCGACCGCGTCCGCGGAGCGACCGCAGCCGGAGACGGGGTGGCCCAGCTCGGCGAACCGCAGTGCGAGCGCACGGCCCATCCCCTTGGTGACACCGGAGATCACCACCGGATACCTGTCGTTCATCTCTGTCACGCTTTCCCGTCGATGACTGTGATGGGGGTTGCCTCTTCGTCGCACGCGGGAGCGGAGACGGACAGGACCGCTCCCGCGGGGTCGAGGTCGTACACCCGGTGTGCTCCGGCGACGTCGGGGCCGCCGAGCGTCTGGAGCGCGCCGAAGAAGGCGTATCTGCGTACGAACAGGAAGCCGGTGCCCGCGACGGATGCCGCCGTCAGGTCCTGGCGGGAGTCCCCCACCAGGACCGTCCGCCGCGGTGCCGCACCCGTCTGGGCGAGGATCTCACCGAGCCGTTCGGCCTTGGGACGCTCACCGCCCCGTATGGACCGGAAGGCGTCCAGCAGCCCTCTCGTGGCGAGGCACCCCTCGGCCTCCGCGGTGAGCGTTCCCGTCGCGACGTGCAGTTCCACACCGAGCGAGGTCAGTGCGCGGACCAGCTCGCCGGCATGGGCACACAGCGGGACCCGCCGGTACCGCTCGGCGAGCAGCTCGGCGTAGGTCCCGGCGTAGCGGTCGAAGAAGTCCTCGAAACCGGGGCCCTCCCCGGTTCCACCGAGGTACTCGCGGTGGAAGGCGGCGAAGTGCTCGCGCCGGGACCGGCCGAACGTCCGGCGGAACTCGTGGAGGAAGTCCTCCACGAGTTCCGGGCCGAAGTCCGCCAGCGCGGTGCGCACGCACGCGACTTTCAGCTCGTTGGAGTCGACCAGTACGCCGTCAAGGTCGAAGACGACCGCGTCGTGGCCGGCGAGCCAGGGGAGCAGACGGTCAGCCATCGCGCAGCGCGGTCTCCAGCCGGCCGGCCGAGAAGGCGTTCGCACCCGCCGCGGCCAGGGACCGCAGCACCCGCAGCTTGACGTCCAGGCTGCGCTCCGTGGTCTGCTCCAGGCACTGCACGTAGAAGGGGTGGACCCGATGCATGCCCGCCAAGGCGTACAGCGGGTTTGCTCCCCACCGGTACTTGTCGAGTAGCGTGGTGAACCGGCGTGCCGCCGTCTCCAGGAGTGGCCGCAGCCGGTCGGGCGAAGTGCCGAGGGCCACGAGCAACTGCTCGGTCCGCGTGTTGCCGGCGCCTCGCCCCATGCCCAGGACGGTGGCGTCGAGCCAGGTGGCCCCCACGTCCGCCGCGGCGAGGGTGTTGTGCAGTGCGAACCCCTGGTTGTCGTGGGCATGGACTCCCACGGGTGCGTCCTGGCCTGCGCGGAAGCGCTCGACCAGGGCGGCGATCCGCTCCGCGGACATGGAGCCGAGCGAATCGGCGATGTAGACCGCCTCCAGCGGGGCCATCCCGGCGACCGCGTCCACCACCCGGGCGAGCCGGTCGTCGTCGGCGAGGTCGATCTGCATCAGGTTCAGGCAGACGCCGAACCCCGCGGAACGCAGTGCCTCCACCAGGGCCCCGGTCTCGGCGGTCCGGGTGTGGTTGACGGCGATCCGCACCAGGTCGATGGGCAGCGGCCCGGTGGCCAGTCGCCCGGCGAGCCGGGACCCCGCCTCGGCGACGCGGTCGCCGAGCAGCGGCCCGGCGTCCACCATGACCGCGAACCTCGTTCCGCGGTCCCTGGACAGGGCGGCCAACAAGTGCGGGGGGAAGCCGTCAGGGAGTCGACCGTACGGCCCCCGGTCGGCGTCGCCCAGCCCGGCATAGCCGAGTTCGACCACGTCGATGCCGACCTCCGCGCAGGCGGCGAGGTAGCTCTCCACCAGGACGTCGTCGAAGGTCCAGTCGTTGTAGTAGCCACCGTCGCGCAGTGTGCAGTCGAGGACCGTCACCGCCGACCTGTCGAGGGCGCTCACTCCTCGTCCAGGTCGGGAAGGGTGCCGGTGAAGTCCACATGGTGGATGCGGCGCATCGGCGCCCAGTTGAGCTTGCCGTCGTTGCCGGGGTGGCGTTCGAGCAGTCCGCCGTCGGCGTGCATCATCTCATCCCACTCCTTCACCCTGGGGTGCAGGTCGTTGGCGCGCAGGAAGTCGCGGACGGGCTCGAAGTGGTCCTCGGCCTCGACGTACATGAACAGGGTCAGCGGATCGATGTAGAAGATCTGGAGCTTGCGGACGCCGATGGTCTCCAGCGCGCCGCCGGGGCCGACGATCTCGGGCCAGACCTCACGGTGCATGGCGATGTACTTGTCGGCGGCGGCCTCGTCGCGCAGACGTATGGTGAAGGCGTGGTTCTTCATCGGGAGAGCTCCTTGGAGAGAGCGAGAAGGTTCTCGTAGGTGCGATGGACCTCGGTCCACGTCTCGTCGTCCAGCACGTGCCGACTCGGACCGCGGACGAACGTGTTCTTGACGATGCCGCGCTCCTTCAGGAAGCGCTTGGCGATCGACAGGTAGTAGTCGGTGCTGTTCATCATGTGGCACATGAGGTAGGACAGCGGGTGGCCGATCCTCTCGGCGTCGTCCCGCCGACCCTCCTCCAGCAGGCGCCACAGCACCACGACGATCTCGGCGATCTCCGTCGCCGGGATAGTGCCGACCAGGCCGCGGCGGTGGCAGTCGAGCAGCATCATGCCGCCGTCGCCCTCGAAGATCCGGGCCCGGCCACCGGTGGCGTCCCGCAGCTGGCTGACGCGGGGCGGCGTGGGCTGTGCCTCGGGCTTGTACAGCACCCGCTCCTCGCCGTACTCCTCCAGCAGCCGTGCCTGGACGGCGATGGACAGGGGCTGTTTGGCCAGGCTCTTGGCGTGGTGGATGATCACGGGGATCTCCACCGACTCGATGATCCGGCTGTAGTAGTCGGTCATCTCCTCGTCGCCCAGGGGGAGCGTGGTGGGGTGCATCACGAGCAGGGCGTCGACTCCGCACTCCTGCGCGTGGCGTGAGTACTCGATGGCCGCCTCCGCCGTCTCGGCGCCGGTGCTCATCACGGAGACGCCGCGTCCCTCGGCGGCCTTGGCGGAGAGTTCGGCGACCCGCAGCCGTTCGCCGTGGGTCAGTCGGAGCAGCTCCGACATCTGGCCGACGACGAAGCCGTCGCTCCCCACGCCGAACATGTGGTCCGCCTGGGTGAGGAAGCCGCCCTCGTCGAGGGCGCCGTTCTCCGTGTAGGGCATCAGGACCACGGGGAGGACGCCCTTGATCTCCTTGGTCATCGTGCACTCCTGCGTTCTGTGTCGCGACGTGGGACCGAACTGGTAGAGGAGGCCGCCGCTGCTTCGGTGACCAGGTCGGCCACCTCGGCGGCGGCCCAGGGGGCCATCTTGAAACCGCCGCCGTTGAAACCGGTGGTGAGCAGCAGTGAGGAATCACGGGAGAGGGGTCCCACCCGTGCGGCGGTGCCGGGGGCGTGGCATTCCGGGGCCCGCAGCCCTCCGCCGGCGCGGCTGCCGTCCACCCAGCGCAGCCGCTGTCCGGCGGCCTTCCGGATCGACTGCGAGTGGGCCGGGTCGGCCGGTTCGTGCCGGTCGGCGTCCTGGAGGCGCAGACCAGTGGGGTGGCCGACGTAGACGCCGGCGGAGTCCGGATCGGGCCTGCCGTTGAGGTCGTACAGGTCGTCCATGTACGCCGGGTGTCCGGTCAGGGGGGTGGATGGGAACCTCAGGTCGACCTGGATCGCCTGGATCCACATGTCGTGCGGGATACCCCACGAGGAGAGCAGGGCGGGGGTCCACGCGCCGGTCGCCAGGACGACCGTGCCGGCGTGGACGGCGCCCGGTCCGGTGCGGACGCCGGTGACCCGTTCCCCGCTGCGGAGGAGGCCGCGAACCTCGACGCCCTCCATGAGCCGGCCGCCCTTGCGCTGTCCGGCCCGCAGGTAGCCCCGGGTGACACGCTCCGCGTCGAGGTACCCCGAGCGGGGTTCCCACACGGCGCCGTGGCACTCCCCCCCGAGGAGGTGTCCGAAGCGCCGGGTCACCTCGGCGGGGGGCAGCCACTCGACGGGGACTTCGGCGGCGGCGATCCGCGAGGTCTCCGCCCGGGCGTACTCGACGCGGTCGGCCCGCGGCACGTACAGGAAGCCGCACGTGTGGAACGGTGCGTCGACGCCGGTGTGTCGGGCGAAGTCGTGGAAGTACCGCCAGCCGACCATGGCACGGTCGGTCAGCGACGGGTTGTCGTGGTAGCAGCGGACCACACCGCCACACCAGGCGGTGGTGCCGCTTCCGGCCCGGCGGGTGTCGACGGCCGTGACCCGCAGGCCCCGGTCGGCCAGTTCATGGAAGACGGCCGCCCCGATGATCCCGGCGCCGACGACGACCACGTCGGCGGTCGACGTCCCGCTCACGGCTTCACTCATGGCTGCCGCTGAGAACGGCCGACCGCTCGACGGCTCCCGGCTCCGCCTGCGTGCGCCGCAGGATGGAGTCGAGGATCTCGCCGGCCCTTACGGCGACCATGGACAGCAGGGACGAGGTGATGCCGTGGGTGTGCTCCGTGCCGCCCTGGAGGTAGACCCCGGCCCGCACCGCGGGGTCGGTGCGCACCCGGTAGTCGCGTTCGACGCCCAGCTGCCCGGCAGCGTCGCGGACGCAGAGCCGGTCGGCCTCGCCGAGCAGCGCGGCGGGGTCGAAGGACCGGTACCCGGTGGCGAACACCACGGCATCGGCGTGCAGCTCTCTGGGCGTCGCGGTCGTGAGGTCCTGGACGCGCACCACGGCCCCGTCCGGCCCGTCGTGCACATCGGTGACCCGGGAGGTGCGCAGGATGCGCAGCCGCCGCTGGCCGCTGACCTTCTCCTGGTACTCCGTCCGGTAGAGCTCATCGATGAGGTCCATGTCCACCACGGAGTAGTTGGTGTTGCGGTGGTAGCCCATCAGCTGGGCCTTCACCTGACCGTCGGCGTGGAAGTACACGTCCACGGCCTCGGGGTCGAAGACCCGGTTGGCGTACGGGCTGTCGTCGGCGGGGCCGTACCCGTACCGGGAGAACACCGCGCACACCTCGGCGGACGGATAGGTCCGGTGCAGGTGCCAGACGGCCTCGGCCGCGCTCTGGCCGGCGCCCACCACGACGAAGCGGGTGGGGGCGGTGTCCTCCTTGAATTCCTTGAGGTTGGGCAGCAGTTCGCTGCTGTGCCAGACACGTCTGGAGGCGGTCACGTCCTCGGGGAGGAACGGCCGAAGCCCACACGCCACCACCACGTTGCGGGCCCGGTGGATGGTCTCCTCGGTCTCGCCGGGGCGGCGCGAGACCACTTCGAACAGGCGGACCTCGCCGTCCGCGACGACCGGGCGGACGGCGGTCACCTCGGAGTCGTAGCGCACCATGTGATCGACGCCGTCGGCGGCCCACTCGAGGTAGTCGTGGAACTCCTCCCGGGTCGGGAAGAACGTCTTCTGGTTGATGAAGTCGACCAGTCGCCCCTGCTCGTGGAGGTACGGCACGAAGCCGAACCTGCTGACCGGTTTGCGCAGTGTGACGAGGTCCTTGAGGAACGAGACCTGCATGGTGGCGCCTTCGATCAGCATGCCGCGGTGCCAGCCGAAGCTCTGCTTGCGCTCCAGGAAGACTCCGGTGACCGTCCGCTCCCCCCGGGCGGCCTCGTTGTGCTCCTCCATCGCGATCGCCAGCGCGAGGTTGGATGGACCGAAACCGACGCCCACCACATCGTAGACGGGGTCGCTTTCCGCTCTTAATTGCGATTCAGACATTCTCGTCCTTACCGTATGGCAAAGTACACTGGATATCACTGCGGTCAGAGCAGAACGAAATCCGCGACTCCACTGGAGTCCTGGATGATGAATTCGGACTTACACCCCAAAGCCCATGAGATGGGAATCGAATCAACAGCCACCCGGGAAGGGATTCACACCGTCACCGGTCCGGCGTGCAGGCCGGGCGAGCGCGATCGAAATGGATGCCGTCAGAGACGGCTGTCAGCGCAGGCATACATGGCGATCGATGCCTGAAAATCCCGAGCAACGCATACGACCCCCCGTAGAAGCTACTCGACGAGCAACACCCCCGTCTGCGGCTTTCCCCCTCGGGCGGGTCTCCCGCCCATGTGGCAGCCACGGCCACGAACTACTGGTAGAACCAAGGCACTTCGGCACCGGATAGGATGCAGCGTGCACCGGCGACGACAGATCATATGCAGCAAGGATGAGTGAATCAACCCCCTGCCGCATCTTTCTCCGCACGCGCCAAAACCGGCCACGGGCCGCAGCCGCCACCGGCATCACCGCGTCCGGGCATCCGGGAGACACCCTGCGAAGCGCTGCGAGTCGGCGACCGGTATCCACGCCAACTTCCTTTCCAGCGAACGATCTTGATGCATGCTCAGCATGTGTTACCATCCGGCCTTACAGGGCGCCGGAATGACCGGCTTTCCAGTAGGGCCGGCATTGCCAGGATTCCGCTTCGGTGCAGCGAAGCGGTTTGCGATGCCGTTCCTCCCGGGAAAGGCTTGCTGCATTTGGGCTTCGCCCCTGCGGCTACCCCGTGATTCCGCAACCACAGAGTCCCGCTATCCGGAGTCTTTCATTCCACCGCGTCCGCAGGGCGCTTTCCTCTGCACTTTCTCCACCCCCTCGGCATCGGGTCGACCGTGTTCCCGAGCACCGCACCCTCTGTACCGCGCCCATCTCCCAGCAGTCACCGCCGGGCATCCTGCGACAGTTGCGAGGTTCCCTTGATCACCAAGATCCGTATTTCCCTCTCGGACGC
This sequence comes from Streptomyces sp. ATLC9, assembly GCF_057196705.1. NCBI lineage: Bacteria > Bacillati > Actinomycetota > Actinomycetes > Kitasatosporales > Streptomycetaceae > Streptomyces > Streptomyces sp. ATLC9. Next base: position 48,078 of record NZ_JBXUOY010000008.1, read on the forward strand.
GTCCGAGGAATTCGGCATGGCCTGTCAGCGGCTGATCCCCTGGCAGAAGGCCGACGAGTGGGACGAGCCGCCCGTCGGCGCAATGGCCTGTTTCCTGCCCGCCGGATCAAGCTCGGAGCCGGACTGCCACAACCAGGACGAAGTCATGATCGTCCTGTCGGGCACCGGACGCCTGGACCTGGCGCAGGAGACGACCGACTTCCAGGCGGGCGACCTGCTGGTCCTGCCGCGCAACCAGGAGCACGTGGTCCACAATCCCACCGGTTCGCTCCTCTCCTGGGTCTCCGTCTACTGGCCGCTGCACGAGCCCGCTCCGGAGGTCTCCGCGTGACCATTCACACCTGGATCACCGCCACACCCCCGACCCCCAACGGAGACCTACACGTCGGCCACCTCGCCGGCCCGTACGTCGCCGCCGACGTGCTGAGCCGCTTTCTGCGCGCCGACGGCGAGGACGTGCGCCTGACCACGGGACTCGACGACCACCAGGGTTACGTTGCCGTACGCGGTCTCAGGGACGGTGACCGCAAGCCGGAGGAGATCGCCGACGGCTACGGCGACTCCATCGCACGGGTGTGGCGCGAGGCTGCCATCGGCTTCGACCACATCACACGGCCGCGAACCGATCCCGGTTACCGGGAGTTCGTCCAGAAGTTCTTCCAGAAGCTGTACGACGTCGGCCACATCGTCGCGCGCACCAGCCCGCTGCCCCACTGCGCTCCCTGCGACCGCTGGCTGTACGAGGGCTACCTCGTCGGCGAGTGCCCGCTGTGCGGCTCCGCCACCAACGGCAACGCCTGCGAACCGTGCGGCCGTCCCAACGAGTGCGGCGACGTCCTCGACCCGCGCTGCGTGGTCTGCGGTACCCGGGCGGAGCTGCACGACGTGGAGCGGTTCTACCTCCCGCTGGCACCGTTCACCGAGCAGCTGTCCGCCTTCTGGGCCGAGGTCGACATGCCCCCACACCTGCGGGCGCTGTGCGAACGGATGCTCGCGGACGGACTGCCCGACATAGCCGTCAGCCATCCCGCCGACTGGGGTGTCCCCGTGCCGGTCGCAGGCTTCGAGTCCCAGCGGATCTTCGTGTGGTTCGAGATGGCGCCCGGCTACCTGTGGGAGTACGACCCCTCGGACGCCGCCCTGCCCGACAGCGGGCCGATACAGTTCTTCGGGTTCGACAACGGCTACTTCCACGCCGTGCTGTTCCCGGCGCTCTTCCTCGCGTACGACGCGGGGATCCCGCTGCCGCGGGCCTTCGTGGTCAACGAGTTCTACCAGCTCGACGGCCTGAAGTTCTCCACGAGTCGGCGGCATGCGGTCTGGGCCCACGAGGCCCTGGCCGAGACCGGCCCCGACGTGCTTCGCTACCACGTCCTCTCCGACCGCCCCAACGGCCGCCAGACCAGCTTCAGCCTCCCTGCCCTGACGCGCAGCCGGCAGCACCTGGCCACCCTGTGGGACGGCTGGCTGGACAGACTGCTGACGGCGGTGGCACAGGACTGCGGCGGCCACGTTCCCCAGGAGACGCCCTCCGGGCCGGCCTGGGAGCGGTTGCACGGGCGGCTCACCCGGATCGTCGACGAGCTGCGCGAGGCGTACGGCGTGCCCGGCTTCGACCCGCGCCGAGCGATCGCCCTGCTCGACGAGGTGGTGGCCTGCGCCGCCGACTTCGGTCACGTCCACGCGCACGAGCGCGACCGCCCCACCGGCGGGCCCGCCCACCGGGCCGCCCTGCGGGGGCAGTTGACCGTGGCCGCGGGACTGTCCGCCTGGGCGGCCCCTGCCCTCCCGACGGCCGCCGGGCGGCTGGCCGCCCTGCTGGGAGTGCCGGCCGACCGCCCGGTGCGCGCCTCCGCTCTGGTCCCGCCTCCGGCGGGACGGGAGATCGCTCCCGCGACCGGTCCCCTGTTCAGTGGCTGACGGGGGGCGGGACATGACGCGGATAGCGGTGGTGGGTCCCTTCAGCGGTCCTCGCGCGCCGTGGGGCGAGCTGCTGAAACGGGCGGCGACGGCGCACGGCCGCCCGGGGATCTCCTGGGAATTCCACGACGACCGGGGCGACGCCGACCACGCGGCGCACGTCGCCGAGGCCGTCGTGGCCGACGGCGGCCACACCGCCGTCATCGGCCACTTCAACAGCATGGGCGCCGGCCGGGCGCTGCCCCACTACAGCCGTGCCGGTCTGCCGCTGCTGCTTCCCCTGGCCACCGCGCCGGGGCTGCTGAACCGCGCGGACGGCGCGGAAGACGAGCACGGTGCACGGGAGGCGGACTCCGGCCGGACAGCCTGGGCCCTGCGGTGGTGTCCGCACGACACGGGGCAGGCCGAGGCGATCGTGCACGCGATCGGCGAACTCGGCCACAGCTGCCCGGAGGTCGTCGACGACGGCAGTGCCTACGGCCGTCAAATCGCCGACCGCATCCGGCTGCTGTCCGGCGGCAGGGCGGCGTCCGTGCAGGAGGCCGACGCGGTGGTGGTGTGCGGCACCCACTTCGGAGCCGCGGCCACCGCCCGGCGGCTGCGCACCGAAGGCTTCGGCGGGCGGCTGTTCTTCACCGACGACTGCGCGGTGGAGGACTTCGCGCGCATGCTCGGCCCCGCCGATGCCCGCGACGCCCGCGTCGTACAGGTGCGGGGCGGAGCGTATGCGCACGTCGAGGCGGCTTTCGACTGCCTGGTCCGCACCCTCGGCGCACATCCCACGGCCCGGGGGGAGCAACTGCTGGCACATCTGCGCCAGCACGCGGGGGTGGCGTTCGACCGGCACGGTGACCCCGTGGACGCCACCGACGCGGAGGCGTGGGAGGTGACACCGGTGTTCCGGCCCGGGGGGGGGGGGGGGGGGGGCCGCGGCCGGGAGTCGGTCGGGGAGGGATCAGTGTATGTGCGGGCGCCCGCGGTGTGCGACCACCTCCCGTGCCCGTCCCCGCCCGGCCGGGCCCCGCC